>DNRQ01000177.1 GCA_003499925.1 Geobacter sp. | reverse complement strand
CGCTAATCAGGTAACTTGATGGCAGTGGGGGCTGGGGGAGGGTGCAAGTCGGGTTACGCCCCCGCGGGCTAACCCGACCTGCAGATTTTTCCCTGCAGATCTACCTGCAGCCGCAGCCGCAGCGCTCCTTGACGGCGGCCTCGTATCCCTTCTTGAGCAGCATCGCCACGTCCTTGGCGTGATAGGTGAGGATCAGGTCGGCACCGGCCCTCTTGAAGGAGAGCATGGTCTCCATGACCACGCGGTCCTCGTCGATCCATCCCATGTTGGCCGCGGCCTTCACCATGCTGTACTCGCCGGAGACGTTGTAGACGGCAAGCGGGAGGTCGAACTCGTTTCTCACCTCGCGCACTATGTCGAGATAGGGGAGCCCCGGCTTCACCATCAGGATGTCGGCGCCCTCCTCAACGTCCATGCGCGCCTCGCGGATCGCTTCCAGTCTGTTGGCGGGGTCCATCTGGTAGGAGCGGCGATCGCCGAACTGCGGCGTGGACTCGGCGGCCTCACGGAACGGCCCGTAGTAGCCGGAGGCGTACTTGACCGCGTAGCTCATGACCGGGATCTCTTTGTATCCGTTGTTGTCCAGCGCCTCGCGGATCGCCGCAACACGGCCATCCATCATGTCCGAGGGAGCGACCATGTCGGCACCCGCCCTGGCGTGCGACAGCGCCTCCTTGGCCAGAAGCTCCAGGGTCTCGTCGTTGTCCACGTCGCCGTTCTTTATCACGCCGCAGTGGCCGTGGTCGGTGTACTCGCACATGCAGACGTCGGTGATGACGGCAAGGTTCGGCACGTTCTTCTTGAGCGCCCGGATGGTCTCCTGGATGATGCCGGTGTCGGAATAGGCATCGCTTCCCATGGCGTCCTTTTGCTCCGGGATCCCGAACAGGATCACCGCCGGAACGCCGAGTTCGTAGGCCTCCTGCGCCTCCTCGACGATATTCTCGATGGACTGCTGGTAGATTCCCGGCATGGAGGAAATTTCCTTCCTGATCCCCGTGCCGAAGGCGGAAAACATCGGATATATCAGATCGTGCGTGGAAAGCGCGGTTTCCCTGACCATGTTTCTGAAGACCTCTTTGCCCCGGATGCGTCTCGCTCTGTACACTGGGTAGAACATTGCTCTCTCCTTTGGGTTATGCGGTGATGTAAACATTCCTGAAATGAAAAACGACGTAGTCGGTCAAAAAGTCCCCCTTTGACAAAGGGGGATTTAGGGGGATTTGCTTTTACCCGCGCCACCGGTACTGCGTGGCAACCCTGCCAAATCCCCCCCGACCCCCCTTTTCCAAAGGGGGGAGAGACGCTGGTTCCCCTTTTTCAAAGGGGGGAGCCGGAACTCGCATAATGCTCGATCAACTGCGCCGCCATGGCATCGAGCGTGTATTCGGCGGGCTCCAGATGGACATCCAGCCCGAGATCGCGACAGCTCTTCGAGGTTACCGGGCCGATGGAGGCGACCAGCACCCCTTCCATCAGATGCAGAAAATGGTTCTCGCCCAGGATGCTCGCCAGGTTCTGAACGGTGGAGGAGGAGGTGAAGGTGACGCAATCGACCCGCCGCTCCTCAAGGGCCTGCAGCGCCTCGGCGGGGATTTCCTCCGGGGTCTCGTTCGTGTAGGCAACCGGCGCCGTTACCTGCGCCCCCATCCGGGTGAGCTCATCGGGGATCACCTCCCGCGCCCGGTCACCCTTGGGAAACAGTATCCGCTTCCCGGAGATATCCATGGCAGCGAAAGCCGCCACCACCCCTTCCGCCTTGTAATCCCGGGGGACCAGGTCGGCCCGCAGGCCGAAAGGGGCAAGAGCCGCCGCGGTCTTGGGTCCGACGGCGCAGACGCGGCAACGGCCGAGGGCACGCGTGTCGAGCCCGTTTTCGCCCAGCCGGGCAAAGAAGTACTTTACGGCGTTGTACGAGGTGAGGACGATCCAGTGGAAGCTGTCCAGATTCCGGATCGAATCATCGAGATCGGCGTAGCTCTTGGGTGTGGTTATCTCGATGGTCGGGCAGCCGTAGACCCTGGCGCCCAGCCGCTCCAGCTTGGAGGTGAACTCGCCGGCCTGATCGGCGCCACGGGTAACCAGAACGGAGCGGCCAAAGAGCGGCCGGTTGTCGAACCAGCGCAGCGTCTCCCTCAGGTTCACAACTTCGCCGACCACGGTGATGGCCGGCGCCTTGAAGTTCGCCTCCCGGGCCTTTCGGGCGATATCCAGAAGCGTTCCGGTCAGCACCTCCTGCTCGGGCCTGGTTCCCCAGCGGATCAGCGCCACCGGGGTCTCCGGAGCCCTGCCGTGGGCGATGAGGTTTTCGGTGATGTGCGGGAGGTTCCTGATCCCCATGTAGAAGACGACGGTGCCGCTGCCAAGCGACAGCCCCTCCCAGTCGATTTCGGAACTGCTCTTGCCGTGGCTTTCGTGACCGGTGACGAAGGCGACCGAGGTGGTCACCCCGCGATGGGTGAGCGGGATACCCGCATAGCAGGTGGCGCCGACGCCCGCGGTGATTCCCGGGACCACCTCGAAAGGGATGCCGGCCTCGACAAGCGCTTCGCACTCCTCCCCTCCCCGCCCGAAGATGAAGGAGTCGCCCCCTTTCAGCCTGGCCACGATTTTTCCGGAGAGCGCCTTTTCCACCAAAAGCTCGTTGATCTGGCTCTGCTGCCGGTTGTGTTCGCCCCCCACCTTCCCGGCGTAGATCAGTTCCGCACCTTTGGGAGCCAGCCGGAGCAACTCGTCGTTGGCCAGATAGTCGTACATCACCACCTGCGCCTTTGCCAGGCAGTCGCGTCCCTTCACCGTGATGAGACCGGGATCCCCGGGTCCCGCGCCGATCAAATAGACAAAACCTCGTGTTAAGGATTTAGCTGGCATCGTGCTCCTACCTGTAGCTTGCTTGCGATCAAACGGCAAAAGGCTAAGGAAGATCCGTTAGCCTTTTGACTATCAAGAAACGTGTACTGCTCATACCGCGTTGTAGAGTTCTCACCCCTTTGAAAAGTGGAGTGGGGGAGTTTGCTTACGTTCCCAAGGTGGAGCTTGGGAACGAGATGTAAAAGCTCTTCCCCCCTGGAAAAGTGGAGTGGGAGGAGCTTGCTTACGTTCCCAAGCTGGAGCTTGGGAACGAGATGTGAGATGTAGACCCTCCCCTTGACCTGTCAGCCGTAGCCTTGGTGAAGGCTGAAGGGGAGGGAGTTGCTTTAGCTTACACCGGGATTTCCTTCTCCCTGGAAACCTCGCGCTGGTAGACCTCGGCCAGGATGGCGTGGCCACCTTCGGCGAGGAGCTGCTCAGCCAGTTGCACGCCGAGCTTTTCAGGGTGGTCGGTCGGGCCGGTAATGCTCCCCCTGACGGAGACCTTGCCGTCAACCGAGGCGATGAAGCCGGTCAGCTTCAGCTGATCGCCGGTGACTTCACCGTAGGCCGCGATCGGCACCTGGCAGCCACCCTCGCAGCGCCACAGCAGCGCCCGCTCTGCCCGGACCGCGGCGCTGGTGTCGGGATGGTTGAAGAAGGCGATGGTCTTTTTCACCTCTTCGTCGGCGAGGTTGCACTCGATGCCGAGCGCGCCCTGGCCGATGGCCGGCAGGGAAAGTTCGGTGTCGAGATACTCGCTGATCCGGTCGGCGAAGCCCAAGCGGTTCAGGCCCGCGGCGGCGAGGATCACGGCGTCCAGCCCTTCGGTCTCCAGCTTGTTCATGCGGGTCTCCACGTTACCGCGGATGATGACCATCTCCAGGTCGGGACGCACCTTGAGAAGCTGCGCCTGCCGCCTGAGGGCGGAGGTCCCGATGCGGGCACCCTGCGGCAGATCGGCAAACTTGATGCTGCGGGAAATGACGGCGTCGCGCGGATCTTCGCGCTCGGTGATGCAGTAGAGGCCGAGCCCCTCGGGGAACTCGGTCGGCACGTCCTTCATGCTGTGTACCGCGATGTCGATCTCGCCCCTCAGCATCGCCTCCTCGATCTCCTTCACGAAGAGACCCTTGCCGCCCACCTGTGCCAGCGGCACGTCGAGGATCTTGTCGCCGATGGTCTTGATCTTGGTGAGGGTGACCGTCATGCCCGGGTAGCGTTTCTCAAGCTCGGACTTCACCCAATTAGCCTGCCAAAGCGCAAGCTGGCTCGCGCGGGTCCCAATTCTCAGCTCTTTCAGCGACGACATATCTATCTCCTTTATCTGTGAAATCCCTTTTGAAATGATTAAAAGGTAGGGTGGGCCTCGCCCACCAAAACCGTATGGTGCGGTGGGCCCGGCCCACCCTACCTATTCTCCCAGCAGTTCCCTAGTCCCTAGCTGACAAGTGCCACGACA
>DNRQ01000099.1 GCA_003499925.1 Geobacter sp. | reverse complement strand
CCTTGAAGGGGGAGGGACGTGAATGGGTGGGGGGGAGGGTGAGGCTTATGCGAGCTTCACCCTCTCCCCAGCCCTAGGGCGACCTCTCAGGTTTACGGGACTGTCCACGTTAGTAGCTTCCCCCCACCAGCGACGCCCTGATGGTCTCCATCTTCGGCAGGTTGTTCCTGATGGCGTCAGGGGTGAACTGCTGCAGGTAGACGGGGACCCCGTCCTTGAACAGGTTCTCGATCCTCTTCTCGATCATCACCGGCACCTTCTTGCTGTCATCGGTAAGCCAGATTGTCAGCGGGCCACGGGCGTAAAAGAGCCCTTCGCTGTCTATGTTCATCTCCGGTCTGATCACGATGGTACGGAAGCTTCCGGCCGGTGTCTGGACCGTCTCGCGCCGCAGCACGTTGATCCTGATCCGGTTCAGTTTCCCCTTGTCCAGCACGTTCGCCACCACCGGTTTGCCGACCACAAGCGGCAGCTGCCTCAGGTAATAGAGGCAGGAGACCGGGTCCCAGGCCGGCTCCACCAGTTTGCTGGAGGACTTCGCAAAGGTCCGCAGATTGACGAAGTCGAATTTCTTCTTCTTCCGGTCCAGGCTGGCGGCGCGGTACCAGTCGTTTCTTCCTTCGTGGAGTTTCATCTTGTAGCTGTGCAGGGCGAACCCCTTGCCGACCTTGTCGAGCCTGCTGATCTCCAGATCATCCACCTTGTAAAAGGGTGCAGACCACGGCTCGGAGTTCACCTTCGAGGTGATCTCCAGCGTTTGACCGGCAAAAGCGGTCTGGATGCTGGAAGTGCCGATCTTCACCCCCGCCCAGGTCAGCTCGTAACTGAGCATCTCCGGTATCGAGTAGGCATGGGCGCAGCTGAATCCCGAGATGACGATAAAGATGGCTGTCAGTAAGGCGGAGCGTGCAATGGTGTTCATGGGTATCCCTGATAGAAAAAGGCGTTGAGTGTTGATATTGAGCCGTTGAGTGTTGAGGTGTTGAGTGTGTGCCGCTTACGCTGCGAGTCTGTTAGAGGCTGTGATCTCCAGAGAGCTTGCCGTAGGATCGTTCCATGATCTTCGCGGCGCTCTCCCAGGTATAGCGCTCCACGACCAGGCTGCGGGCGCTCTGCGCCAGGGACCTTCCTGTTTCCGGGTTTTTCAGTATCCGCAGCGCGGCCGCGGCGAACTGCTCAGGCGTGTCGGCGATCAGAAGTTCCCGCCCGTTTTCCGCCCCGATCCCCTCGCACCCCTTGGAGGTCGCAACTACCGGGAGCCCGGCGGCGAACGCCTCCAGTACCTTGATGCGCGTCCCGGCCCCCTGCCTGAGCGCTACCGCAAGCAGGTCCGCCCGGTAGAACCAGGGGAGCACCTCGGGAACACTCTCGTGGCACTCCACCCCGGGCAGTGAGGCGTCCTCTCCCAGCCTCCCCAGCTCCCTCCCCACCAGAAGCACCCTCGCCTCGGGCTCTTCACCACGGATGATCGGCAAGACCTCGCGGATGAAATACCTGGCTGCGTCCAGGTTCGGGCTATAGTCCATGCCGCCCAGGAAGAGGATCCGTTTCCCCGCCTGCTCCCTTGGGCGGAAGGCGAATCGCTCCGGGTCGACGCCGTTCGCGGCGGTGATTGCCTTGGCTGAGCCCCCTGCGCGTGCCGCGATCTCGTCACGCTCGTTTTCGGATACCGCAAAGCAGAGCGCGGATTCCCGCCAGGCGCGCTCCTCCACGGCCCTGAGCCTCTTCTCCTCGATCAGGTACATCAGGCGCCAGAGCGGACTTGTGGCGGAGCTCCCTATCTGCTGCACGTTCTTGTGTTCGATGTTGTGTGCGTCGAGCACCACCGGCGTCGCGGGGAACAGGTCCGCGTACTGCCACATCATGGTGAACTCGATCTGTATCAGGTCGAAATTTTTGCGCTGCTGAAGCTGCCTCAAGGCCCGGCGCATCGCACCCGAGCCGTAGCGGATCACATTGTAGGGTGCGCGGCTGGTGAAAAAGGCGAGCCGGTCGGGCCAAAGGCGCGCCGGACGCTCCACCAGGACGATCTCCGCGCAGAGATCCTGCAACTCGCCCGGCTTCGCCGCGGATCGGTCGTCCACGACGGCGGCCAGGGTAACCTCGTGCTGCTTGGAGAGATGCTTGATGATGTTGAAGATGCGGATCTTACCCCCCTGGTCCAGAGGGTAGGGGAGGAAGGGCGCAAGGATGAGTATCTTCATGTTCCGGCACCGGAGCATTCGTCCCTGCAGACCTCCAGATAGGCGTTGCCGTACTTCTGGTCGGGCTCCAGAAAATTTCCCTCCGCCCACTCGTTCCATGACTTGATGAACACGATCCTCTTGTCCTGCGGCCTCTCAGCCACCTGGCCGATTGCCTGCCGCAGGTGCCTCCTGAACAGCTCGGGGGTGGAATTCACCAGGACCTTGGCGTTAATCCCCGAACGGGGCGAGTTGTCCCAGTTGGGTACCACGCTGGGAAAAAGATCATAGTCGACACCGGCTGGCTCCTCGACGAAGCATGAGGCGATGAAATCCTCATACTCGAAGATATAGGGGCGCTTGAAGATCCTTCTGAAGGCGAGGGAACATACACGCCTTGCGGTGAGCTTCTTCGCGAGCCTGATGAAGGCCACTCCGGGGGAGTTGGGCACCACCGCATCGAAGCCGCTTTTCCTCGGATCCCACGGATCATCGTCAATGTAGACGTCCTCGCCGACGAAGTAGATCCCTTTCAAGCCGGCCTTGAGCGCCAGGTTTTGCCAGTGTTCCACGAAACGTTGCGGCTCCGGCAACTGCTGGGGTTTGTAGACGTAAAAGATCGGCTTGCCGTCGACGGTGAGATACCTGTCGTCGAAGAAGGCCTCGGCCACCGTGTGGAAATGGCGTTCCTCGTCGTCACGCCCCGGATAGCCCTGCTCCATCAGGATCCTGCCCGGCGAGCCATGCCAGACGCCGGTCCACGACTCGTTGGCCCAGCCGAGGCAGAAGGGGAACTTCGGCTCGCCCGACCTGACCACCTCATTGAACGGTCTCTCCAGCAGGCGCTTGCCGCCGAACCAGTAATGCCAGTAGCAAAAACCCGCCAGGCCGTGCGCCCGCGCCAGATCGGCCTGGGCGGCGCGGCTCTGCTCGGAGAGGAGGTTGTAGTAGCCGAGCTCCCCGGGGACGCGGGGCTGCAGGTGGCCGGGGAACAGGGGGCGCGCCTTGCGGACGTTGGTCCACTCGGTGAATCCTTCCCCCCACCACTTGTCGTTCTCGGGGATCCGGTGGTACTGGGGGAGATAGAAGGCGATGGGACGAACGGCACTATCACTCATGCCGTGCTCTTTCCAAGGGAAAGTCGGCTGGATCCATTTTTACTGTGGCAACAGCGACCAAAGTTATTTTGTTGTCGAGGTACTCTAAGGGGCAGTTTCATCTATTCCCGCAGGGTTTGTTAAAATTTCGCGAATGACGAGGAATATCTCGGGCAGGTTTCTCTCATTTGTCGCCATAATCTCAGCGTCTTCCAGGTGTCTGTGATGCGGGTAAGATAAGATCTCCCTGTGATGTGGAGCGTTATCCCAACGGGATAGGAGGCGGCCGGACCGATCCTGCCAGTGATAGGAATACTTCCGTTTGCCGTCCATGAAGAGGTAATCCTTGATGAAAAGAACTGACCCGTTAATGAATTCGACCTTTGCAGTGAACGACATGGCGGAGCCATAACGCCGATATTCAGTGACGGAATAACCGGTGACAATATCCGGGAATTCACGGACGGTGTTATAGAACATCTTCAAGTTCTTTCAGACGGTTCTGCCAGTACTCCTTCCCTTCCTGGGCAAATCGCCAGGCCATAAGGTCGTCGAATTGGTGACAGTTCTCTTCAGCCGCCTCAAAATCATTGTTGACGGATTGGTAATCCTTCCCGTATTTGACCTCAAAGTTTTCGACCTCTTCGGAAAAGTTAGAGATACGGGCAAGGATCTGCGTTGCCAGAACGTCCTTGATCAGGCCTTTTACGCCTCCAAAATCAAGTTCTTTGGCGATCTGTTCAAGGTTTTCACTGTATGCCAGGGTTGCCATAGTCGTCTCCTTTGCCAACGTGACCGGACCGATCTCAGCTTTCGAGTTACTCTAGCCATAATCGGCACTTATGTCAATGAGCATATGTGAATCCACATTGTAGCCATGGCAATTTTGCAAAGAGTACGGGCATTCGGGGGCTTGTGTCAGCGTGCACGAAACTAGCACTGACCTTAACTTGACGGTAGTGTGGGTCGGGGTGGGGATGGGTAGAGTCTGCGTCAGAGCACACCCCCATCCCCCTCCTGTCCTCCCCCTTGAAGGGGGAGGGACGTACAGCGGAAGATCATTGAACGCAAAGTACAGGCGTTTGGTTTACCCAAAAAGACCGGCTTCTCTTTGCGTACTTCGCGTCTCCTTGCGTTCTTTGCGTAACCCGCTTGGGGGCATTTGCACTGATACTGAAGTTAGCACAAGATATTTGAACGAACTACCGGATCACCGGGACCTTGCGCCATCCCGAGACGGACTCGGTGTACTCGCGCACGGTGAAGCACCAGATGGCGAGCTTCTTGCCCGCCATGTTGTCGCGCCGGCGCGCCAGTTCCACACGGGCCGGGGTGGCGCCCGAGCCCCGAACCCCCACGAGGTCGACGTTCATCCCCAGCTCAAAGGCGAGGTTTTCCGGCAGGCCGCCGTCCTTGGCGTGCATGTCTCCTCCCGAGTGGAAGATGAGCGTGTGGCTGTCACCCAGAAGGACGACGGGACTGTTTCGGTCCGGGGCAGGGGAGCTCTCGCGGCCGTCCAGCATCTGCACAATCCGGGAGACGGTTACGGTCTCAAGGCCTGCCGCCGCACTCGCCTCATCGAGCAGATCCCCCTTCACCTGTATGCTCTCGTTCTTCCTGGTGAACTTTTGCCCGGTCAGGGCCTGGAACCAGGGGCGCGGCGCTATTTTCTGCTTCAGCGCCCGGGCCACAAGGGTGATGCCGTACGGGGACCAATGGGTGTCCTTTTGCAGGAAAACCGGGGGGGCATTCCCCTTGCGGGCATCGAGGAAGAGACGGGTCAGGTCCAGGTAATCGACCCCCGCTTTTTCCAGGGCAGCCAGGAACTGCTGGTGGACCGGATCGAAGCGGGTGCCGGACCCGGCCTGCTCAGCCGCTATCCCTGCCACGAACTTGTCGGGATAGACATGGGCCTTGGCCGGGACCGGTACCACGATCAGCTCGATTCCTGCGCGCTCCAGCTGCTGCTTGAAGTCGATGATGGCCGCAAGCGGATCGCGGCTGTCGGGTTTGCCGGCAAGGCTCGTCGTCTGTGCCGCCTCCCCCCAGAATTCGCCCTTGGAAATATGATCGAGCTCCTGCCTGGAGAAAAGCCAGCCGTCGACTCCGGTATGGAACCTCGCCTCCTCCTTGCTTCCGCCGATTTCCAGCAGGCGCTTTTGGAACAGCAGCTTTGCGTCCAGGCCGGCCGGCTGGGGGGCACCGGCCGCGGGCCGGGTGACCCCGGCAGCAGGCTGCGGTTTCGCAAGGGCGGGATTCGACGCCGCCTGGATGCCGTCGGATACCGCGACGGCACCCTTTGCGTCCTGCCGGGATGCCGGCGCGGCAGCGGCGCCGCCGTCCTCGGGCTGGGCCAGCCAGAAGATGTCGAGAAAGACCGCATCGTCATTTTGCAGCTCTATGCGCTGATAACTGCCGTATTTGCGCTCCACTTGTGACCAGGGGCGCAGCTTCAGGGCGACCCGCTCTCCGCGACGGTAGCGGGTCGCCGCAGTCGCCACGTCGTCGCGCATGCCCCAGCAGAACACCACTATCTGGGAGCCGGCGAACGGTTTTCCCCCTGAGGTCACCTGTTTCAGATGGATGGCGATGACGGCGTCCTTGTAGGCCGTGCTCCCCGGGCGCGGCGGCCGGGTTATCTCCTCGATGACCCCCTCGACCTGGACTCCGTCCGGCGCCGCTTTGGCTGCCTCGACCGCCTGGGCCGCGGCGGCGGTTTGCGGCCTTTCGGCGCGCTTGCCGAGGCTCAGATCGATCAGTTTCCAGTTCCCCAGGGCGAGTTCCCTGGCGGCGAACTCGTAGACCACCACCTTCTTGCCGGCCAGCCGGTCCTGTCCCCGTTTCAACTCGTTGCCCAACTGCTGGCGCGTGGTGAAGGAGCCCTTGTCGTTGATCAGGATGGAGTCGACCGGGCGACGCAGGTGGAAACCGAGCTGCTCGACCAGCCCGCTCCCGGTTCCCCAACCCATGCCGTCCAGGGAAAATATGTTGGCGTAGCTGTCGCCCAGAAAGAGGATCTCCGCGTCAGGGGAGGCGCTCCACGGGGTGCCGTCGGGCTGCCTGATCTGACGGAGCTCGACGCGCTCCTTGCCGTAGCCGTACTCCTTGGAACCCTTGAGCATCGCCGCCAGGTCGCCGGCGTTTTCGGCATGTGCTGCCAGCTGCGGGTAACTGCACGGGGTTTTGCCGGGAAGCAGCCTGTTTTTCTCCAGGTAATCGGCGAGATTTCGTGCCACCAGCTCGGCCCCCGCAGGAGACCAGTGGGTATCGGTTTTCAGGAACAATTCCTTCTTACCCTTGGCCTGCAGCAGCAGCGGAGCAGGGTCGAAGACGCGTATCCCTCGCGCTTCAAGGCGGCGCACGAATTCCGGGTAGGAGGGGTTTTGCAGCGGGGTGGAGATCTGCGCGTAACGGGCGGAAAAGCGCTCCGGGTAGATGGTCGCCTTGGCGGGGGAGGGGAGCACCACGAGTTCAATGCCGCGCTGCGCCAGTTGGTCGCGGAAATCGACGATGGCGCTCACAGGGTCGGGCTGCACCGCTTCCTTGGGCGTCGTGCCTGAGAGAGCCCTGCGTTTCATGACCCCCGGGTCGAGGAAGCCGGGGCCGGTCAGATACTCGATGGTGGGACGGAAGAAGAGCCAGCCGTCCCGCCCGCAGTAGACATCCCGGCTCCCGGAGCCGAGCGTCCCGATCAGGAGGTTTTCCACCGCGGGGCCCAGGGCCTTCAGCAGCCAGGATTCCTCCTCGATGCTGCTCTCGAATTTCTTCGCGTTCTCGATGGTCTTGACGTTGTAGAGCCGGGTGAGATCCAGGCCGTAGCCGATGCCGCTCGTTTTCAGCCGGAGCTCTTCCCGATCCCGCTCCTGGTCGGCGTAAGAGAAGACGGCAAAAGATTTCGGCAGCAGAGATATCTTTTCGCCGGCTTTGGCATTGGTGCTTATTTCCCACAGATACTGGCCGAGGGGAACCGCGCAAATGGTGCAGAGAAAGGCCAGGAGCAGGAACCATTTGACCGCGGGGCTGAGGTTCGTGGTGCCGAGATCGGCCTCAGCCGCCTCCTCCCTGGTTGGATTGGCATTTTTAGACATGCAATGGACTCCATTTTTACCACTGAGAAAATCTGAGAACTCCGGAAAGCTTGCCGGGGCAGCGGGAAATTCATGCGCGCCGGCTTGCACCGGATTCGAAAATATACTATTCTGGTCAGGCTGACTAGAATAGTGAGGTGCAACCATGACAACGAGATCGAAACATACCCGGCCCTCGCCTGACGACTTGCCGAACCACTGGCATTTGCAAAATGCCAAGGCGCGTTTCAGTGAGTTGGTGCGGCGCGTCAGAAACGATGGGCCGCAGCATGTAACGGTGCACGGGCGCGACGAAGTGGTCGTCATCTCGGCGGAGGAATTTCGCCGATTGAAAGGGGGCACGACGGGACAAGCCCTGATTGACGCTTTGCAGTCATCTCCGTACCGTGAGCTTGAGATCGAGCCGGAGCGCATGCCGATGCCGGTTCGGGACGTAAAGCTATGAACGGCTGGCTGCTGGACACAAACATCCTTTCGGAATTGCGGAGGCCAAAGCCGGAGCCCAAGGTCGTGGAGTTCATCTCCCGCCAGTCGCTAGAGATCCTCTTTGTCAGTTCCGTGACCCTGGCTGAAATTCGCTTCGGCATAGAACTGATTTCAGATCCCACCCGCCGCGCGGAGCTGAGCGATTGGCTGGCGCATAAGGTTCGCCCGATGTTCCAAGGGCGGATTTTGCCGATCAGCGAGGACGTGATGTTCAAGTGGCGATTGCTGGTGGAAGACGGACGTAAAGCGGGCCACACCTTTTCCCAGCCTGACCTCATCATAGCCGCAACCGGCCTGCAGCACGGGTTGACGGTTGTCACCCGCGATACCTCGGACTATGCGCAGACAAGGGTGGCACTATTCAATCCCTGGCGTGACCGGGCGCCCTCCTAGCCGGAGCTTTCAGCCCGGCGACGCTTCCCCTTACCTCAACATGCCATCCCCGTTACCTCAGGTTTTACCCGTCACCTTGCACCATTCACGCCGTTAAAATGCCGCATAGATAAACGGGCTGTGTGCCCGGGTTACCAGTACCGCGATGGCTACCAGGAAAACCCCATAGCACCAGGCCGCCTTCCTCCGGCCAAGAGTCCGGGTGAAGTCCCAAGTCGGGGGAGCGGCCCAGATCAGAGCGGCAGCCAGGGTAATGGTCAGCAGATAGTAGGGCTGGTAGATCAAGCCGCCGATAAGGGCGGTGCCGGGCTGTACGCTCCCGAGACCGCACATGCTTTTCAGATAAGCGAGAGCGGCGCCCAGGTCGGCAGCCCGGAAAAAGACCCAGGCCAGTGAGACGACCATGAAGGTGGTGGTTACCCGGATGGCCTTGGGCATTTTCCAGTAGAAGCTTTTCTTGCCAAGCAGCTGCTCCAGGGCCAGCATGCCGCCGTGGATGGCGCCCCAGACGACGAAGGTCCAGCCGGCGCCATGCCAGATGCCGCAGACGGTGAAGACGATCAGGCTCCCGGCGAGGGCCGGGTAGTTGTAGCGGAACTTTTCCCGTACCATCCTGCCGCGGACCCGTTCGGTCAGCAGCAGGTAGCTAAGCGGGGTGAACAGGTAGTCCCTGAGCCAGGTGGAGAGGGAGATGTGCCAGCGCCGCCAGAAATCGGCGAAGGAGTCGGCATGATAGGGGGAGTCGAAGTTCTTCGGGATGACGAAGCCGAACATGAGGCAAAGGCCGATCGCCATGTCCGAATAGGCGCTGAAATCGAGGTAGATCTGCAGGGTGTAGGCGAAGAGCCCGTACCAGGCGTCCAGCGCGTGAATGGTCGCCGCGTTGAAGCAGGTGTCGGCGACCTTGCCGCAGGGGTCGGCGAGCAGGACCTTCTTGGCGAGCCCCAGGCACATGAACGAGGCGCCGCGGGCGAACTTTTCCGAGCTGTGGGAGCGGGAGGTCAGCTGACCCGCGATCTCCTGGTAGCGCACGATGGGACCTGCGATCAGTTGCGGGAACAGCGAGACGTAACAGGCGAAATCGATGAAGTTCCGGGTGGCGCGGACCTTCCCCTGGCTGACGTCGATTGTGTAGCTCACCATCTTGAAGACGTAGAAGCTGATGCCGAGGGGGAGGGCGATCCGGAAGAAGTTTTCCCACTGGAGCTGCCCAAGACCCAGGGCGCCGACCATGGAGTTGTAGTTGTCGATACCGAAGTTGAAATACTTGAAGAACACCAGCAGGGAGAGGTTCCCGGCGATGGAGAGCCAGAAGGCGCTCTTCTGGGTCAGGCTCATCGGGTCGTCCTCGTCCAGCAGCGGCAGCTCCCCGGATGCAGCCGTGCCCGGCCTTCGGGCCATCGCCAGGGCGCAGTAATAGCTCGCCAGCGTGGAGCCGAACAGCAAGAGGACGAAATACGGATTGGCCCAGCCGTAGAAGAGATAGCTCATCAGGGTCAGTGCCAGGTTTCTGCCGCGCCGCGGGGTGGCGTAATAGAGCAAAAGAGAGGCGGGGAGGAACAGGAACAGGAAAATGAAAGAGCTAAACACCATGCGGGTACTCACCTATTGCTGCAAAGGGATCATTCTGAATCAGGCAGTACTTTGCCACAAAAAGGCGCAAAATTCACATAAAAAAACGAATAAAACGCGGATGACGGTTGACACGGACGAAAGATCCGATAGAGCCAAGGCTCAGGGGGGACGTCAGTTGAACAGCAAAGACGCAAAGAACACAAGGTTAAGCTTTAACGCAGAGACGCAGAGACGCGGAGACGCAGAGAAGGAAGGAGTAATCTGAATCTGAATAGGTGAACGAAAGATTCATGACGTTTCTTTCCCTCTGTGTCTCTGTTATGAACTCGACCATGGTCCCGCAAAAAGGCGCGAAATTCACAAAAAGTTTCTTTCCCTCCTGATTACAACAAATCTCCCGAACTCTGCCGCTTCAACCCTTTTATGTTTGACTTCAGGGGCTTAATCTCGTTTGAAGTCAGCTCTGCAAGCCCGAAGGTTGATTCCTTTTGCGTTTTTTGCGCCTTTTTGTGGCGAAATGCTCTTTTGCTATTTCTCGGCCAGCTTGCGGTCGATGGTATCGATCAGATCGCCCACGTCCTTCAAGGCGCGCACGTCCTTGGTGTTGAACCTGATGTTGAACCCCATCTCGACCGCCACGATCAGGTTCATGTGGGAGAGCGAATCCCAGCCGTCGATGTCGTCGGCAGTGGTCTCCCTCGCTATCTCAATCGAATCGTCGTCGAAAACCTGGCGGAAAATCTCGTTCAGGGTGGCCCTGGTATCCATTGTTAATCCTCCTCCATCGTTGAAATATCACCGGCGTCAGTACCTTGATGGCGGGCCTTCAAGACTCTGCGCATGATTTTGCCGCTCTTGTTCTTGGGGATCTTGTCGATCACGTGGATCTCCTGGGGCGTCGCGATCGAGGAGACCTTGTTGGAGACATAAAGCCTTATCTTCAGATCCAGTTGCGGCGAGTATTGATACTGGCCGTGCAGCGAGATGTAGGCGACCACCTTCTCGAACAGCAGTTCGTCCGGCGCGCCGATCACCCCCGACTCCGCGATCTCCGGGATCTCGAGCAGGGCGCTTTCCACCTCGAAGGGGCTTATCAGGTGTCCTGCGGTGTTGATCACGTCATCGCTTCTCCCCAGGAACCAGAAGTAGCCGTCGGCATCGCGGTACGCGGTGTCGCCGGAATAGTAGAATCCGCCGCGGAACTTCTGGCCGTAAACCTCCTCGTTGTTCAGGTAGGTGACGAACATCGAGGGCCAGCCCGGCCTGACGCAGAGGTTCCCCTGCTCGCCGTCGGCAACCGGCGAGCCGTCGTCGGCGATGATCGCGGCCTCGATTCCCGGCGCCGGCTTCCCCATGGAGCCCGCGCGTATCTCCAGGCCGGGGCGGTTGGAGATCATGATCGCCCCGGTCTCGGTCTGGAACCAGGTGTCGTGGATATCCTTGCCGAAGGTGCGGCGCGCCCAGTGAATGACCTCCGGGTTCAGCGGCTCGCCGACGCTGAAGATGTGCTTGAGGCGCGACAGGTCGCATCCGGCGAAGAGTTCCGGATCCTCCCGCAAGAGCATGCGCAGCGCCGTCGGAGCGGAATACCAGACGGTCACCTTCTCCCGCTCCAGGATGTTGAACCAGTGCTCCGCGTTGTAACCGCCGCCGAAATGGACCTGGGTGACCCCCATGCTCCAGGGGCCGATGATCCCGTAGGAGGTTCCGGTCACCCACCCCTGGTCGGCCGTGCACCAGTAGATCTCGTCTTCGGTCAGCTGCAGGATCTCCCGCGCCGTCCGATGCTGGGAGAGCACGCTGCGGTGTACGTGCTGCACCCCCTTGGGCTTGCCGGTGGAGCCCGATGTGTAGTGGAGGACCGACGGCGTGTCGGCGCCGGTCGCCGGGGCAGTGAACTCCGAGGCGGCCTCCCGCATCAGTTGCGAGTAGCTGAGGATCTCCTCCGACTGGTGCTCGTCGCTGTCCACCAGGATGATGCAGCGCAGGTGAGGCAACCGGTCCCGGACCCGGGAGAGCTTTTTCAGGAAGCTTTTCTTGGTGATTATCCCCCTGGCCCGGGAATCGCCCAGCCTGTCCAGGAGCGCTTCCTCGCCGAAGTTGGAGAAGAGGGTCCCGGCGATCACCTGGAGCTTCAGCGCCCCGAGAAAGGCGAAGAACTGCTCGGGCATCTTGGGGAGGAAGGTGAAGAAGACGTCGCCGGGGGCAAACCCGAGGCCGGCGAGGGCATTGGCGAACCGGTTCGACTCCGTTTCCAGGTCGCCGAAGGTATAGTCGGTCGTTTCCATCTGCTGGGAGATCCAGCGCATCGCCACCTTCTCCCCGCGGCCCAGGTCGCACTGCCGGCGGGTGCAGATGTGGCCGATATTGTACTGGTCGTTTATGATCATACTGAAGTCTCCCTATCTCAGCATATGGTTGGGTTCCGGCTATATGTATCAGATCGGAATTAGGGGATACTATGCCAGAGGAGATCTTATGTCAACGGTCACATGTAAACCCGGGGTATGGATTGCAGGCGACGCGATGGGGTGGAAGGTGGAAGGCGGAAGGTTCGGCTTGAAGACTCAACGCAGAGACGCGGAGGCGCGGAGACGCAGAGGAAATACAACTTCGTAATTCTGTACATATCTTCTGTTTACTACTTCCTTGGTTTTCCCTGCGTCTCCGCGTCCCTGCGTCTCTGCGTTAAAGCTTTAACCGATTGGCGCTGATCTTCAGTAACGCTGGGTGCGGCAGAAAGTCCCCCTTTGAAAAAGGGGGATTTAGGGGGATTTGCAGTTAGTTGCAAAGCTGCACTCTGTGTCGCCTTGGGCGAAATCCCCCCCGACCCCCCTTTTTCAAAGGGGGG
>DNRQ01000207.1:28769-52864 GCA_003499925.1 Geobacter sp. | reverse complement strand
CCAGCACGACACCCTGACCGACCTGCCAAACCGCAAGCTCTTCATGGACTTCCTGGCCCTGGAACTCGCCCAGGCCCGCCGCAACAGGAGAAGCCTGGCGGTGCTCTTCATGGATCTGGACCACTTCAAGCAGATCAACGACACGCTGGGGCACGCGGCGGGGGACCTCCTCCTGCAGGGGGTGGCCCAGAGGCTCAAGCGCTGCGTGCGCGAGTCCGACACCGTGGCACGCATCGGAGGGGACGAGTTCAACGTCCTGATGCCGGACCTGATCCAAAGCGACGACGTGGGGAAGGTGGTCGGCAAGATCATGGGGGTCTTCGAGGCGCCCTTTCTGCTGGACAACGTCGAGGTGAACGCCGCCACCTCGGTCGGCATCAGCATGTTCCCGGAGGACGGCGACAGCAGCGAGGAACTGGTCCAGAAGGCGGACAGCGCCATGTACGTCGCCAAGCAGTCGAGCGGGAGCAGCTACCAGTTCTACAACGACGAGATCAACATCCGCACCGTTGCCCG
The DNA here is from genome assembly GCA_003499925.1 of Geobacter sp. GTDB lineage: Bacteria > Desulfobacterota > Desulfuromonadia > Geobacterales > Geobacteraceae > Geomonas. Next base: position 52,348 of record DNRQ01000207.1, on the reverse strand, counting down.
CCAGAAGATGGAGCGGATGCTGCGCGCCGCCGTGCAAAAGGGGGAACTGGAACTGCTGTACCAGCCCCAGGTGCGCATCGACACCGGCCGGGTGGTGGGAGCCGAGGCGCTTTTGAGGTGGCGCCACCCCGAGCGCGGCGTGCTGCTCCCCGCCCAGTTCCTAGCGGTGGCGGAGGAGACCGGCGCCATCATCCCGATCGGCGAGTGGGTGATCTTCAACGCCTGCGCCCAGATGAAAAAATGGCAGGCGCAGGGGTTCGGCTTCGCCGTCACGGTGAACCTCTCCAACCGGGAGTTCCGTCAGCCCAACCTTTTGGAGCTGACCAGCCGCGCCCTGGCGCAGACCGGGCTCAGCCCGCATGCGCTGGAGCTGGAGGTCTCGGAGAAGGGAATCATGGGCAACGTCGATTACTCCCTGCGCAACATGCGCAGGCTCACCGAGATGGGGGTCGGTTTTTCGGTGGACGACTTCGGCGTCGGCGCCTCCTCGCTGCACTGGATCAAGCAACTGCCGATCGGCAAGCTGAAGATCGACAGAAGCTTCATAAGGGACATCGTCACCGAACCGAACGACCTGGCGGTGGTCAGCGCGGTGATCTGCATGTCGCACAACCTGAAGATGAAGGTGAACGCGGTCGGGGTGGAGACACAGGAGCAGTTGGCCCTGATCAGAAGCCACGGCTGCGACGAGATGCAGGGTGAGCTGGTGAGCGGGCCGCTTCCCCCCCTGGAGTTCGAGAAGCTGGTGGCGAACATGTGAAGATCCCGCGCGCCGAACTCAAGCCCCGCCTGAAAAGCCGCTGCCCTCCCGGAGCTCCGTCCCCTCCCTCCTTGCCTCGCCCATTAACTCTGCTATAACTTCATAGTAGTTTTGCCGGCTTAGATAATCTTGCCGGCTTGGAGAAGCCTGCCGGCTGCAAAAGCCGGCGCAGCAAGCACGACTTCCGGAGCCACAATGAACAGAACCGTCCCCGATCCCTCGGGCCTGATCCCTGCCGAGCGCGACGCCTGCGCCATCATCTGCTATATCAACAAGACGGGGAGGGCTTCGCACGGCAACGTGCAGCGCAGCATCGAGGCGCTGGTCAAGATGGGACACCGGGCCGGGGAGATCAACGGGGAGGGGGACGGCTGCGGCATCCTCACCGACATCCCGCGCGCGCTCTGGGGCGAGATCCTCTCCGGCGCAGGCCTGGCTGCCGGGCTCTCGGAGCACCCCGGTTTCGCCGTGGGGCACATCCTGCTGGAGCGCAGCCGCCTGGCCCGGGAGCCGGGTCTGCAGTCGGCGCTGCTGGAGGCGATGCAGGGTGCGGGATGCCACGTGCTGGCAGAGCGGCAGGCGCCGGTGAGAAGCGAGGTCCTGGCGGCACACTCCAGGGCCTGCGAACCGGTGCTCTGGCAGGTGGCATTGAAGCTTTCCGAACCGGAGCGGGCGCCGGCCCGGCTCTTCTCGCTGCAACTCGACCTGGAGCGGCAGTTCCCGGTCCAGGTCGCCTCCCTTTCCTGCGACGTTGCCGCCTACAAGCTGCACGGAGCGCCGGAGCTTTTGTCCCGCTACTACCCGGAGCTCAAGAGGCGCGACTTCCTCTCCTCGGCAACCATCGGGCACAGCCGCTACTCGACCAACACGCTCCCGACGGTGCTGCGCGCCCAGCCTTTTTCGCTTCTGGGCCACAACGGCGAGATCAACACCATCGCCCGGCTGCGCGAGGAGGCGCTCATGCTCGACATCGAGCTCGGCGCCGGCGGCAGCGATTCCCAGGACCTGAACCGGACCCTGGAAGGTTTGATCTGCTCGCAGGGGTTCACCCTGTTCGAGGCGATGGAGCTGGTATTCCCCCCGATATGCAGCGCCATGGAGCGGATGCCCCCTGAGCTTGCCGCCATGTACGGCTGGTTCAGGCGCTATCTCGGCGCCAGCGCCCAGGGACCTGCCGCCATCATCGCCCGGCACCGCGACCGCTGCGTCTTCAGCGTGGACGCCATGGGGCTCCGGCCGCTTTGGGTCGGCGAGACGGACGAGGAGATCTTCGCCTCCTCGGAACTCGGCGTGGTCCCCCACGAGGAGATCGTCACCGATCCCAAGCCTCTGGCCCCCGGAGAGAAGATGGGGGTGCTGCTCGCCGCCGGCGGCGCCCCGCAGCTTCTGCAGCACGAGGAACTGCGGCGCGAGGTCCTCTCGGCATTCAGCCGGCGCAGCAACCTCCCGGCCCAGGCGAAGAGCATCACCCGGGGTGCCGACGTGGCGCGCGGCAGCACGGGGACCCTGCAGCGCAGCTTCGGCAGGCAGCGGGCCCTGGTCCTGGAAAACCTCCTCTCCGCGCTGGCCTGGAAATCGACCGACGTGCTCAATCTCGGGGAGATGGCGCGCAAGGGGCAGGACCCGGTGACCTCGCTAGGCTACGACGGTCCGCTCGCGCCGCTCTCCCTGTCGCGCCAGAACCTCTCCGACTACTTCAAGGAGCAGGTGGCGGTGGTGACCAACCCCGCCATCGACCGGGAGCGGGAGTCCGAGCATTTCTCCACCCGGGTCTATCTGGGGCCCCGCCCGTCGCTGCGCGGCCCGATCAAGAGCTGCGTGCAGCTCTCGCTGCCGCTTCTTCTGGGGGGCGCCAGGGGAGGGGGGGCGACCGGCCAGGATCCGCTGGCCGCCGAGTTCGGCACCTGCACCCTGGAGGCGCTTTTGGAGCGCTCCGGGCGGGGCAAGAGCCTGATCGTTTCCTGCAGCATCGGGCGGGGCGAGACCCTCTCCGGCGCGCTGGAGCGGATCTGCGGGGAGGCGACCGCCGCGGTGCAGCGCGGCGTGGCGCTTTTGCTGCTGGACGACTCCGCCTCCTTCTCCGCGCAAAGGGCCTTCCTCGACCCGTTCCTGGCGCTAGCCGTGCTGCACAGGGCGCTCAAGCAGAGCGATGCCGCCGGCGGCGCGAGCCTCAGGCGCCGCTGCTCCATCGTGCTCCGCTCCGGCGCGCTGAGAAACCTGCATGACCTGGTCTTCTCCCTCGGCATGGGGGCGGACGCGCTCTGCCCCTACCTGATCTGGGAAATGGGAGCGCTGGAGCAGCACGGGGTGCGCAACCTGCTGGGGGTCCTGGGGCGCGGCCTGGAGAAGGTGATCTCCACCATGGGGACCCACGAGATCGGCGGCTACGGCAAGTACTTCGCCTCCATCGGCCTGGGCCAGAAGCTGGCGCAGCTGTTCGAGACCCCGAACTTCTGCGGCTCGGACCGGGGCGGGCTCACCCTGGAGCGCCTGGAAGCGGAGAACCGGGAGCGGACCGGGGTGGCGCGCTCCCGGGAGAAGCAGCCGGTTCCGGTGCAGTTCAGGCTCTACCCGCGCATCTGGAAGAAGGTGGGGCAGGTGGCCAAGATGGAGGAGAGCTACGCCGACCTGTCGCGGCTGATCCAGCAGCTGGAGGCGGAGCATCCTCTGGCCATCCGGCACCTGATCGACCTGCGCCTCCAGGAGGAGCTCTCGGTCGACCCCGAGGAGGTGGACAGCTCGGTCGGCGGGCATGATCTTCCCATCCTTTTCTCCGCCATGAGCTTCGGCTCCCAGGGGGAGACCCCCTTTCGCATCTACGCCGAGGCGGCGCGCCGGCTCAACATCGTCTGCATGAACGGGGAGGGGGGCGAGATCGCCGACATGCTGGGGAAGTACCGCGGCAACCGGGGGCAGCAGATCGCCTCGGGGCGCTTCGGGGTCTCCATGGAGTTCCTCAACTCCGCCGATATCCTGGAGATCAAGGTGGGGCAGGGGGCGAAGCCCGGCGAGGGGGGGCATCTCCCCGGCTTCAAGGTGACCGCGAAGATCGCGGCGGCCAGGAACGCCACACCCGGGGTGTCGCTGATCTCCCCGTCCAACAACCACGACATCTACTCGATCGAGGACCTGGCCCAGATCATCGAGGAGTTGCGCACGGCGAACCCGGCGGCGCGCATCTCGGTCAAGGTGCCGGCGGTGGCAGGGCTGGCGGCGATCGCGCTCGGCATCGTCAAGGCGGGGGCGGACATCATCACCATAAGCGGCTACGACGGTGGGACCGGCGCCGCCCGCAAGCACGCCGTCAAGTTCGTCGGGCTCCCGGCCGAGATCGGCGTGCGCGAGGCGCACCGTGCCCTGGTCGAGGCGGGGATACGCGACAGGGTCGAGCTTTGGGCCGACGGCGGCGCCCGCACCGGCCGGGACGTGGTGAAGCTGATGCTCCTGGGGGCGAACCGGGTCGGTTTCGGCACCATGGCGATGGTGATCATCGGCTGCACCACCTGCCGCGGCTGTCACCTGGGGACCTGCCACGTCGGCATCGCCACCCAGATCGAGTCGGAGGAAGAGGCGCTGCTGCAGGGAATCAAGCGCTTCGTGCCCCGGGTGCTGGAAAACGGGGTGATCTACGAGACCACCTTCTTCCGGGCCATCGGGGAGGAGATCAGGACCCTGACCGCCAAGCTCGGCCTGCGCCGGACCCGGGAGCTCGTGGGGCGCGCCGACCTGCTGGTCCAGACGCGCGGCCTGGAACTTCTGGACCTGGCCGATCTACTGGCCGCTCCCGCCCGGGGGGAGCGGCAGCAGTTCGAGAGCGAGGTGCGCATCATCCGCAAGCCGCTCAACTACCTGACCTCCCTGATCTCCGGGCTGGTCGCCGCCGCCTTCGACGCGGGCGACCAGAGGGTCCGCTACGACGACGACAGCGCCAGCAGTTCCGACCGCGCCATCGGCACCCACCTGGCCGGCACCATGGTGCGGGGGTGGCGTGAGGGGCGTTTCGCCCCGCAATGCCAGGCGCTGCTCCACTTCCACCACGATTCCATCCCCGGCAACGGCCTGGCCGCCTTCACCGTGCCGCAGATCGCCATCCGGGTCGAGGGGGGCGCCCAGGACGGAGTCGGCAAGTCGACCCTGGGGGGGAAGATCGTCATCCTCAAGGGGGAGAACCGCTCCGGCGTCCGGGTCGGCGGTTCGGTCGGCAAGGGGCTCGCCTACGGCGCGCTGGGCGGGACCTTCATCATCCAGGGCGATGCCGACAGCCGGGCCTGCATACGCCTGTCGGGAGCCGACGTGGTGCTGGGGGGGCGGATCCGCATCCCGATCGACGACGGGGCGGGAAACCTGGCGGGACGCGCCAACCTGAAAGGCTTCGCCTGCGAGTACATGACCGCCGGACGCGTGGTGGTGCTGGGCGATCCGGGACCCTGGCTCTGCTCGGGGATGACCGGCGGCGTGGTCTACTGCCATCTCGACCTGGAGATGGGATTTGACCGCGAGGCGCTGCGGCTGCGCCTGGCCAGGGGTGCCGGGGTCGAGATCCGCGACCTGGAGGAGGGAGACCTGGCGCAATTGGAGGAGCTGCTCGGCAAATACGCCAGGGAGCTCTACCACTCGCACCAGCAGGACGAGGCGGACTGGCTCCTGGGGGTGATCGCCCGGGCGCGGAGCCGGTTCGTCAAGATCGTGCCGGAGAAGAGCGTGATGATGCCGAACAGCACCGAGTAGGGAGCCCGTCCCCGCCATAGCCCCTGCCATCAGGTTAAACTCCCGCCTGCTGCTCTAACCCCCTCCCTTGACTTGTCAGCCGTAGCCTTGGCGAAGGCTGATGGGAGNNCTTGAAGGGGGAGGGAGCTGAACAGCGGAAGATCAGCGCTAATCAGGTAACTTAATGGCAGTGGGGGGGGGGAGGGTGAGGCTTGTGCAGCGTGCGGGGGGGACCCTGCGGCATCGTCAATTCTGGTAAGTCCCACGGAGGGAGCCATGACCCAGTCCGAGCCGTTGTGCCTGGTTCTGATGCCTTTTGACAGGAAGAAAGACGCAAACGGGCGTGTCGTCGATTTCGAGGCGGTGTACCATCGGCTCATCGCGCCGGCGGTGCAGGGAGCCGGACTGCAGCCGGTCAGGGCCGACGAGGAGAGGACCGGCGGCATGATCGACCAGGCGATGTTCGAGCGGCTGGTCCTTTGCGATTACGCCGTGGTCGATCTGACCACGGCCAGTGCCGCCGTTTTCTACCAGATGGGGGTGCGGCACGCGGTAAAGCCGCACACCACGGTGCTGTTGTACGCCTCGGGAACGGCACAGCTCCCCTTCGATGTGCATCAGCTTGAGGCCGTCTCCTACCGGGTCTCACCGCAGGGGCTGCCGGTGTACGAGGGAAAGTGCCGCACCGTGTTGACGGAGCGGCTTAATGCCGCGCGCGCTGCCCCGATGGTCGACAGCCCCCCTTTCCAGTTGCTGCACGATTTTCCCGCCCCGGAGAGCGGCAGGCTGGAGGCGATCCGCGAGCGGCTGCAGTTTGAGGCCGGGGTGAAAAAGCGTCTGGCCCGGGCGAGGGTTACCGGTGTCGCTGCGGTCCGGGAGCTGGAGGCGTCGCTCGGCAACATCTCCGAGGCCGACTCGGGGGTGGTGGTCGAGCTCTTTTTCGCCTACCGCGCGGTCGACGCGTGGAGCGAGATGATCGACCTGGTGCCGCGCATGCCGGCTGTGGTCTCCGCCACCGTCCTGATTCAGGAGCAGCTGGCCATGGCGTTGAACAGGCAAGGGCGGGGCGAGGAGGCCGAGCAGCTGCTGCGCGACCTGATCTCCCGGCGCGGGCCGAGCAGCGAGAGCTACGGCATGCTGGGGCGGGTCTTGAAGAACCGCTGGAAGAAGGCGCTGGAACAAGGGGAAACCGCCCGGGCCAAGGAGCTGCTGGTGAAAGCCGCGGCCGCCTACCTGAGGGGATTCGAGTCCGACTGGCGCGACACCTATCCCGGTGTGAACGCCGTGACCCTGATGGAATTGAAGGAGCCGGCCGATCCGCGCCGCAGGGACATTCTGCCGGTGGTGCACTACGCCGTAGAGCAGAGGATCCGCTCAGGCGCGGCCGATTACTGGGATTACGCAACCCTGCTGGAACTGGCGGCGCTTTCCTGTGACGAGGCCAAAGGGGTCGATGCGCTGGCTCGCAGCCTGGCCCGGGTGCGCGAGTCGTGGGAGGCGGAAACCACGGCCGGCGACCTGCGGCTGGTCCGCGAGGCTCGACAGCGGCGCGGAGCCGACTGCCCGGGGTGGGCCGACGAGGCGGAGGCGGAAATGCTCAAGGCGGCCGCCCGCGGCACCGCCCGGCCGTGACACCGGAGATCCCCCTCCTGCCATTAAGTTAACCGATTAGCGCTGATCTTCCGCTGCGAAAACTCCCTCCCCTTCAAGGGGAGGGTGGGGGTGGGGATGGGGCAGCTCCGGCGCAGAAACACCCCCATCCCCCTCCTTCCCTCCCCCTTGAAGGGGGAGGGACCTGAATAGCGGAAGATTGGCGCCAATCAGATTAAGTTAACCGATCAGCGCTAATCCTTCAGTACGAGGCTCGACACTCACTCGCTCCCCCCTTTGTAAAAGGGGGGCCAGGGGGGATTTCGCCCAAGGCGCCACAGAGTGCAGCTTTGCAACTAACTGCAAATCCCCCTAAATCCCCCTTTTTCAAAGGGGGACTTTCAGCCGCACCCAGCGTTGCTGAAGATCAGCGCTAATGGGTTAACGTAACGGCAGTGGGGCTGGGGAGAGGGTGAAAAACCGCCTACTTGCCGAACGCCTCCAGAAAATGCGGCAGCTTCAAGGGGGCGTCGCACTTGATCTCGCCGCTCAGAAAATCAAAAATCCCCGGTTTGTAGCCGTCATGCCAGATCTTCCTGAACATCTCCGTATCTGTTTTGCAGGAACAATCAGGTCTCTCTACAGTAGTTCCCTTCTCGACCGAATACGTGTCTGCTTCTATGATGATTGTTATCGTGATGTCACCCACATAGAAACAAAACGATGTCCTTTCAGCAAAGACGCCCTTCCTGAACAAAGATCCCATCTCTGCTATGATTTCGTCGATCATATATCCTCCTCATGCAGTATTTGTCGCGCTTGCAAATATCGCGTCTGTAATTCGCCCGCCTCGACTTAAAGCCATTGCCATCCGCCCCTGTCTGAAACTTTTTCGGGAACCGTTGCGGGAGTTTTCAAGAAGCCGGTTGTGGAAAAACGATCGTGGCGATAATATTGATCATCGTTCTCTATGTCAAACGTATAACCGATGCTTGGCTTGCGCTAATCTCAAACGCTGAAACAGAGACGCTTTGAGCATTGCACGATTTACATAGAACTTGACATGCACGTTAAGGATAGTTATTTTAAAATCCGATACATCCTTCCTGCCAACCTGAGTAATTGGGTGCCCTATGGACAAGATCCCATACCAATCCGTTCCCGACATGCTCAGGGAGCACGCCTCGAGATTCGAGGCGAAGCCCGCCGTGAGGTTCAGGAAACAGGGGAGCTGGGTCACCTTGAGCTACTCGCAGTTCTACGACCGCGCCCTGATGGTGGCGCGCGGACTGCGCAAGTTGCAGGTGCGGCCGGGCGACAAGGTCGCCATCCTTTCCGAAAACCGCGCCGGATGGATCATCGCGGACATGGGGATCCAGTGTGCGGCAGCCGTGACAGTCCCCATCTATCCGAGCAACACCCCCGAACAGATCGAGTATGCGCTGAACCACTCCGACGCCAAGCTCGTCTTCATCTCGACCAAGACGCAGTACCGCAAACTGCTGAAGGTCAAGGACGCCATCCCCATGCTGCAGCTCGTGGTCTCCTTCGAGCGCTTTCTAGGCGAGCCGTCGCTCCCCCTGACCACCTTCTACCAACTTTCCGAGATCGACGACCCCATTTCGGACCAGGAGAGGAGCGAACTCGAGGCGGTGATCGACTCCATCGACCCCGGGCAGCTGATGACCCTGATCTATACCTCGGGGACCACCGGCGTCCCCAAAGCGGTGATGCTCTCCCACAACAACATCCTCTTCGATGTCTGGCATACCATCAAGAAGGCCCGGATTCTCCACCAAAACGAGGTGTTCCTCAGTTTTTTGCCGCTCAGTCACGTCTTCGAGAGAAGCGTCGGTTATTACCTTCCCGTCATGCTGGGCGGGGTGATCGTCTTTGCCGACAGCATCGAGAAGATCGCGGAGAACATGATCGAGGTGCAGCCCACCGTCATGGTCTGCGTCCCGAGGCTGTTCGAGAAGATCTATTCGCGCATCTTCGAAAACGTGCATCGGCTCGCCCTGTATAAGCGCAAGCTGTTCCGGAACGCACTCTCCATCGGCGAGCGCTACATCTATGCGAAATACGTCGAAAAGAAACTCTCCTTCTGGCTCAGGTTCCAGTACGCCGTCGCCGACCGGATCATCTTCACCAAGCTGCGCAAGCGCTTCGGGGGGAACATGAAGTTCTGCTGCAGCGGCGGCGCCCCTCTGGACAGGCACATCAACGAGTTCTTCTGGATCATAGGCATCCCGATCATCGAAGGGTACGGCCTGACCGAGACCAGCCCGGTACTCTGCAACAACAACCTGGAGGATATCCGTTTCGGTTCGGTGGGTACCGCCTTGGAGTCGACCGAGATAGCGATCGCCGAGGACGGCGAGGTCCTGGTCAGGGGGCCGCAGGTGATGCTGGGATACTTCAAGGATCCGGATGCAACGCGGGAGACGCTGCAGGACGGCTGGTTCAAGACCGGGGACATCGGACACCTGGAAGGACGCTTTCTCTATATCACCGACCGCAAGAAGGAGCTCATCATCACCTCCGGCGGCAAGAACATCGCACCTCAGCCGATCGAGAGCCGGCTCAAGCGCGACAAGTACATCTCCCAGGCCTTTGTCTACGGCGACCGGAAGCCGTTCCTTACCGCCCTGCTGGTGCCGACCGTCGAGCGGCTTTTGGAGTTCGCCCGCGAGCAGGGGATCGACTACAACGACCTCGACGATCTGGTGGTCCACGAACCCGTGGTAAGGCTCTTCGAGCAGCGGGTGGCGGAAATCAACAAGGATCTGGCCTCCTACGAATCGATCAAGAAATTCGTGCTGCTGCCGCGTGACTTCAGCATCGAGACGGATGAACTCACCCCGACGCTGAAGTTCAAGCGCAAGGTCATCGGCGAACATAACAAAGAGAAGATCGAGCGGATGTACGCGGTCCCGGAAAACTGAGAGAGACACATGGGGGATGCGATGAAACAGATCAACAAGGTTGCAGTGTTGGGGGCCGGCGTCATGGGCGCCGCCATTGCCGGACAGCTCGCCAACGCGGGCATCGAGGTGCTGCTGCTGGACATGGTGCCTGGCGAGCCGAGCGAAGCCGAAAGGGGAGCCGGTCTCGACCTGACCGGGCGCGAGTTCCGCAACAGGATCGCCTCCCGGGCCCTGGAAGCGCTTGCCAAGGCGAAGCCTGCGGCGCTCTACCTTCCGGAGTACCGGGATTACATCGAGAGCGGCAACTTCGAGGACGACATGTCGCGGCTCAGGGAGTGCGACTGGGTCATCGAGGTCGTCCTGGAGAACATGGAGATCAAGAAGCGGCTCTTCACGGAGAAGGTGCTCCCCAACCTGAAGGAAGGGGCGATCCTCTCCACCAACACCAGCGGGCTTTCGGCAAACGAGATGGCACAGGTGCTCCCGGAGGCGGTCAGGCGCAACTTCCTGGTGACCCATTTCTTCAACCCGCCCCGTTACATGCGGCTCATGGAGATGGTCGGCTGCGCCGATACCGCCCCCGAGGTGATCTGCTTCATGGCCGGCTTCCTCGGCAGGCGCCTGGGCAAGGGGATCGTCTACGCGAAGGACACCCCCAACTTCATCGCCAACCGGATCGGCACCTACGCCGGCGCGGCCGCCTACCGGCACATGGTCGACATGGGGCTCACCGTGGAGGAGGTGGACGCCATCAGCGGTCCGGCAATGGCGCGCCCCAAAACCGGGACCTTTGCCCTTTGGGACCTGGTCGGCATCGACACCGTGGTACGGGTGGTGGAAAACAGCTACGCGCTTCTGACCGGCGACGACGAGCGCGAGATATTCCAGGTGCCGGAAAGCACCAGGGAGATGATTGCCGCAGGGAGGACCGGGAGGAAGGCGAACCAGGGGTTTTACAAGAGGGAGAGCGTGGCGGGCGAGAGCGTCAAGTTCTTCTACGACTACCAAAGCGGCAGCTACCGCCCGACCGTCCACCCGAAGTTCGCCTCGGTGAGCGCCACCAAGCAGATCGACGATCCGGGGCTGCGGGTGAAGACGCTTCTGGAAGGCTCGGACAACGCGGCGCAGTTCGCCTGGAAGAGCCTGCGCGACACCCTGATCTACGCGGCGAAGAGGATCCCCGAGATCGCCGACGATGTCGTCAACATCGATAACGCCATGAAATGGGGGTACAACTGGGAGCTGGGTCCCTTCGAGATCCTGGACGCCCTCGGTGTGGCCCGATTCGTTCAGCGTGCCGAGAGCGACGGCGTTGCCGTGCCCCCCCTGCTCAAGGAGGTGGAGAGCTTCTACAGGGTCGAGGGGGGGAAGAGATACTACTACAGCATCGACGACAGGGGGTTCAGGGAGCTGCAGCGGCCGGCTGCCGGCGTCTCGCTCACCCTCTTGAAAAGCGCCGGCGCAGTCGTCGAGAAAAACTCCGCCGCCTCGGTGATCGACCTGGGAGACGGCATCTTCTGCCTGGAGTTTCATTCCAAGATGAACACCATAGGCACCGATACACTCGCCATGATACAAAAGGGGGTGCGTCGTGCCGAACAGGACGGCATCGGACTGGTCATCGCCAACGAGGGAGCCATGTTCTCGGCCGGTGCCAACCTGATGCTGATTGCCATGGCAATCGCAGAGGGGGCCTATGACGAGATCGCCCTGACGGTGAAGGCGTTCCAGAGGGCGATGATGGCGATCAAGTACTCGAAGATACCGGTCGTCGCCGCACCGCACAACCTGGTCATGGGGGGAGGTTGCGAGACCTGCCTCCACGCCGACGCCATCACCGCACATGCCGAGAGCTACATGGGGCTGGTCGAGATCGGCGTCGGGCTCCTCCCTGCCGGCGGCGGCACCAAGGAGATGGCGATTCGTGCCATCAAGCTCGCCGATGAGAACGGCTCCGACGTGACCCAGTTCATCTTCAAGGGGTTCCAGACCATCGCCATGGCAAAGGTAAGCAGCTCCGCAGCCGAGATGTTCGGAATGGGGCTCATGCGCCAGGGTGACAGCATCACCATGGACCTGGAAAGGCGCATCCACGACGCCAAGCTGAAGGCAATAGCCCTCGCCGCCAACTATCGCCCCGGTCGGCCCCTTACCGGTCTCAAGGCCCCCGGGCGCGGCGTGGCCGCGAGCATCAAGGCCCAGCTCTGGAACCTGGAGCAGGGGGGGTTCATATCCGCTCACGACCGCTACCTCGCCTCGGGCATTGCCGACGTCATCACCGGCGGGGACGTGCCGGCAGGGACCTCGATCACCGAGCAGTATCTGCTCGATCTGGAGCGCGAGACCTTCCTCCGTTACTGCGGCCAGAAGAAGACCGCGGAGCGCATCCAGCACATGCTGAAAAAGGGGAAGCCGCTGCGCAACTAGAGCTGTTTGTCCCCCATCCCCCTCCCTACCTCCCCCTTGAAGGGGGAGGAGCCAAAATCCCCTCCCCTTCAAGGGGAGGGCTAGGGTGGGGATGGGGTAGTTCCCTCGCGAAGCTATAGCAATTCAGTGGAGGAGATCATGTCCAACGCATACATCCTGGCCGCCTACCGCACCCCTGGCACCAAGGCGAACAAAGGGAAACTGAAAAACGTACGCCCCGACGATCTGGCAGCCGCTGCCATCAGGGGAGTTCTCGACAGGACCGGCGTCGACCCGCGCGAGCTCGACGACATCATCATCGGCTGTGCCTTTCCCGAAGGTGAGCAGGGGATGAACCTCGCCAGGGTGGCGGCTTTCAAGGCCGGCATTCCCTATCAGGTTCCCGCCCAGACCGTGAACCGCTTCTGCTCGTCCGGGCTTCAGAGCATCGCTTCGGCAGCAGAGCGGATCATGGCAGGATTTGCCGACTGCATCATCGCCGGGGGCGCCGAGAGCATGACCATGATTCCCATGGGGGGGAGCAAGTTCAGCGCCAATCCCTCACTGATCGCCTCCTGGCCGGAAACCTTCGCCTCCATGGGGATCACGGCGGAACTTCTGGTCGACAAGTACGCCATCTCGCGCGAGGACCAGGACGCCTTTGCCGCCGCGAGCCATCAAAAGGCCGCCGAGGCGATCGGTCAGGGAAAGTTTGCCGAGGAGATCATCCCTGTCGAGGCCGAGTTCTGTGCCCTGGCAGACGGCAAAATGAAATGCTCCAAGGAGACGGTGACCGCCGATGACGGCGTGCGCGGCGACACCACCGTGGCAGCGCTCGGCAAGCTGAAGCCCGCCTTCAAGGCAAACGGGACCGTAACAGCAGGAAACTCCTCGCAGATGACCGACGGCGCCGCTGCGGTACTGGTCGTATCCGAGGCGTTCCTGAAGCGGACCGGGCTTAAGCCGCTGGCCCGTTTCCTCTGTTTTGCCGTCAAGGGTGTGCCGCCCGAGATCATGGGTACCGGCCCGATCGAGGCCATTCCGGCTGCGCTGAAACTGGCAGGGCTGTCGCAAAACGACATCGGCCTCTTCGAGCTCAACGAGGCGTTCGCCGTGCAGTCCCTGGCCTGCATCAGGGAACTCGGGCTCGATCCCGACCGCGTCAATGTGAACGGCGGCGCCATAGCGCTCGGGCACCCGTTGGGCTGCACCGGCTCCAAGCTGACCGCGACCCTCCTGCACGAGATGCAGCGCCGCGACCTGCGCTATGGCTGCGTTTCCATGTGCATCGGCGGCGGCATGGGCGCCGCGGGGATCTTTGAAAAACTGTGAAAGGTGAAAGAAACTGTGAAAGAAACTGTGAAAGGTGAAAGGTGAAAGGTGAAAAATTCACCTTTCACGGTTCTGGTTTTATTCACCTTTCACCTTTCACCTTTCACCTTTCACTGTTTCTGGTTCACTGGTTCACTGGTTCTATTCACCTTTCACTGGTTCACGGTTCTATTCACCTTTCACTGGTTCTATCACCCTTCACGCTTCAAGAGGTGCTTTATGGCAGCAAGAATTTTCAAAGGCGCGGAATACCTGGTAACCGAAAGCTCCAAGGATGACGTCTTCACCCCCGAGGATTTCAGCGACGAGCAGCGACAGATCGGCCAGATGACCGAGCAGTTCGTCTTGAACGAGGTAATGCCGCTTCGCGAAGAGATAGAGCACCAGCAGTTCCAGCATGTGGTGAAGCTTATGAAAAAGTGCGGCGAGCTCGGCCTGTTGATGATCGACGCACCCGAGGAGTACGGCGGGCTCGAACTCGACAAGGCGACCAGCATGCTGGCGGCCGAGAAGATCTCCGCCTCGGGTTCCTTTTCCGTCGCCTATTCGGCCCACACCGGCATCGGGACGCTCCCTCTCGTCTACTACGGCACCGAACCGCAGAAGGAGAAGTACCTCGGCAAACTGATCAGCGGCGAGTGGATTGCCGCCTACTGCCTCACCGAACCCGATTCGGGGAGTGACGCGCTCGGCGCCAAGGCGTACGCCACCCTCTCGGAGGACGGCCGCTATTACCTTCTGAACGGCACCAAGCAGTTCACCACCAACGGCGCGATCGCCGATCTCTACACCCTCTTCGCCAAGGTCGACAAGGAGCAGTTCACCGCATTTCTCGTGGAACGCAGCACGGAAGGGCTCAGCGTGGGCCCCGAGGAAAAGAAGCTCGGCATCAAGGGCTCCTCGACCACCCAGATCATCCTGGACAATGCCCGGGTACCGGTGGAAAACGTGCTCGGCGAGATCGGCAAGGGGCACAAGATCGCCTTCAACGTGCTCAACGTAGGGCGCTTCAAGCTGGGCGCCGCAGTGACCGGTGCCGCCAAGAACGCACTGGAGGAGGGGATCAGGTACGCCAACATGCGCAAGCAGTTCGGGCGCCCCATCGCCTCCTTTGGCGCCATCAAGGAGAAGATCGCCGACCTGACGGCCGAAATCTACGCCGCCGAATCGCTGATCTACCGCCTGGCCGGGCTGATCGACGACCGCCTCGCCACCATCCCCAAGGAGACCGCCAACTACTACGATGCCTACCAGCGCGGCATAGAGGAGTACGCCATCGAGTGCGCCATCGCCAAGGTGTTCTGCTCCGAGGTGCTGGCAGACGTGGTGGACGAGGTGGTGCAGATCCATGGCGGCTACGGCTTCGTGCAGGAATACCCGGCCGAGCGCTTCTACCGCGACGAGAGGATCAACCGGATCTTCGAGGGGACCAACGAGATCAACAGGATGCTGATCCCGGGGATACTTCTCACCCGCGCCATGAAGGGGGAGATCCCGCTGCAGCGCGAGGCGATGAAGGCTTTCGAGTCACTGATGACCCCGTCCTTCGAGGAACTCGACGACAGCGTCCCCTTTGCTGCCGAGAAGGCGCTGATAGCCGACCTGAAGCAGGCTTTCCTGGTGGTGGCAGGCACCGGCGCCCAAAAGTTCAGGGAGAAGATCAAGGAGGAGCAGGAGGTTCTGCTGGCCATTGCCGACGTTGCCATCAACATCTTCGCTGTGGAAAGCTGCGTGCTGCGCGCTGAAAAGATGCTGCCCAAGCTGAGCGAGGCGAAAAAAGGCACGGTTGTCGCGGCGGTCAAGACCTTCAGCTATGCCGCGGCGGAAAAAACGGCCAACGCTGCCCGCAAGGCGGCCTATTACATCGAGGAGGGTGACCCGCTGACCATGATGCTCGGCGGAATCAGGCGTTTCACCAAGTACGACGCGACCGGTCTGCTGCAGGCCAAACGCGCCCTGGCAAATGCGGCGATCGAGGCGGAGAGGTATGTCTTCTGAAACGCAGATCATCCTGCAAATCGTCCCCTCCGGGCAAAAGCTCTAACTTAACAGAAAAGCACTCCTGGTTAGCACTAATCTCCCGCTTGGTCTTCTCCCCTCCCTTGATGGGAGGGGCGGGAGGAGGGTGAGGCTTGTGCGAGCTTNNGCTTTTCACCCTCTCCCCAACCCTCCCCCATCAAGGGGGAGGGGGTGTTTGCGCAGTTTGCAGGAGATTGGTACTAATCAGGAAAGCACTTGATTTCCCCCTCCCCTTCAAGGGGAGGGTCGGGGTGGGGATGGGGCAGCTCCGGCGCCCGGGCCCATCAAGGAAGGGGGGGTAGTCCCCTCTCCCCTGGTGGGAGAGGGCTAGGGAGAGGGGGGAATGCCGCCCGATCCTGATTACCAAATTTCGCCCTATCTCCGCACCTTGAGTATATTGCCACAAGCTCAATGCCACTGGCTCCCTTCCCGATGTTCCCCTTACTCTTTCCCCTCTCTTTACTGGACAGTAAAACCCTGGCTCTTTATCCGATTTGCAAATAACTGTCATTGCGGCTGGTGCTATCTTTGAATCTATGGCACAATTGCATCCTGAGAGAGTTCTAAGGGGCTCCGTTGACTTGTGATCGTGGAGGAGTAAAGATGGGGGCTAAGCCGTGCACGCCGAAGGCGCCTGTTGTTGCAGAGGACGCAGAGAAATATTCCGAGCTGGAAGGCGCGTTGCGCCAGTTGGAAACGGAACTCGTCGAACGCATACGTCTCGAAGGGGAGCTGCATCATGTGAACCGCGCCCTGGAACTGCAGTTCACGAACTCCTGCGCCGAACTGGCGGCCGTAAATGAAGAACTGAGACGGGAAAAACACAGCCGTGCCGAGGAGCAGAAGGAGATCTCGGTACTGCGTGAGAATCTATTTCGTCAAAAGAAAGCCTTTGACGTGGTCAGCCAGGAACTCGACTCCTTCAGCTATTCCGTTTCCCATGACCTGCGTGCGCCGCTCAGGCACATGATCGGCTTCAGCGGCGTCCTTTTGGAAGATTTCCGGGACAGCCTCGATGCTACCGCACAGAGTTACCTGGATTGCATAGTCCGCTCAGGGCTCAAGATGGAGGGGCTGATCGAGGCCCTGCTCAAACTGTCCCGGGTCACCCGCCAGGAGTTGCGGCTGGCCAGCGTCGACCTGAGCGAGCTGGCCCGTGCATGCGCCGCCTCGCTTCAGGAGTCGGCTCCCGAGCGCAGGGCGGTCATCAGCATTGCGGATCAGCTTTCTGTGCGTGCGGACGCCGAGTTGCTGAAGGCTGCCATGGACAATCTTTTGCAAAACGCCTGGAAATACACCAGCAAAAAGGAGACGGCGACCATAGAGCTCGGCCACAAACAGGAAGGCGACGCCAGGATCTTTTTCCTGCGCGACAACGGTGCCGGATTCGACATGCGGTTTGCCGACCGGCTTTTTGGTCCGTTTCAGAAGATGCACAGGGAAGGGGAGTTCGAGGGAATGGGGATCGGACTTGCGACGGTGCAGCGGATAATTCACCGCCACGGTGGCAGGATCTGGGCCGATGCAGCGGTGGATGCCGGAGCTACCTTCTTCTTCACCCTTTCCGATTGATCTAACCATCTGCAAACCGTCATTGCTTCGGCGGATTGTACATGTCTACAATCCTCCGCCTGTATTCCGAAACATCCTTTTCCAGTGATTGCAGTTGCGCCACCTTATGCTTGATGGTGGCGAGATGGGATTCAAGGAGCTCGATCAGCCGCGGCATGATCCTATCGCGAAGTTTCGGGTTATCTCCGAATGAATCTCTCTTTCAAGGATTTCTTTTTCGGCGCCGGCAGATCCGATTGGCGCTTGAACTCTTCCAGTCTCAGTTGCATCGCGGCGCGGGTGACATCCTCCGCATGAGCTGCGTTTCCGGTACTGGCAGCCTGCAGCAGGTCCCTGTAAAAACTCCGTGCCTGGGCACGGTGCTCTTCGTTGGCGAAAAACTGCTCCTTGAACCTGGTGTACAGGGACGCGAAGCTGTTCATGATCAAGGGATAGATCTTGTTGCCGGACAGGACGGCCATGGTCAGATGCAGTTCCCAGTCGAACTTGACCATGGCACCCAGGCTGTTTCTCAGTTTGTTGAAGCGGTTGAGACATTCGGTAAGCTGCGCAGCGCCATTTTCTACGGCTCTTCTGGCGTAGTCGGGAGCAAACTGAACCCTCAGCTCCAGCAGGTGCGATGCCAGATCCGGAGGAAAAGGCTCGCTGTTCCTCGAAATGGAGGAGAGGATCTCCAGGTCGCCACGGGACCAGAAGTCGTTAACGATGGTGGCGTGGCGCTGCTGCACGGAAATCCAACCCGACTTCTGCAGCTTCAAGAGCGCTTCCCTGACCGTTGCCCTGCTCACCGCGAAGCGAGCCGCCAGATCGCGCTCGCTCTGCAGCTGGGTTCCCGGCTTGGGATCCCCCTTCAGTAGGCCATCTATCAGTGCCTTCTCCACTATTTCGTAGGTCTTCTTCATACAGTTCCCTCTTTATCGCACTGAAATCAACCAACCGTCGTTGCAGCCCCCGTGAGAGTGGACGTTGTCTCCAAACAATGCAGGCCAATATCACTGCGCATACATCATAAAACAGAGTTTTGCAAAATGGTAGCGTTTTTTTAACCTGCTCGCAATTTTGAGATGCATCAGCCTGTTGCCGTCATGGAAAGTGCCGGCTGTTATTTCAAGTTGTTATAGGTGGAAGTGGAGTTGCTTACCCGCGTAGGCAGCTCCTGGCCCAACATTCGAAGCCCGAGATGGCAGCTTTGCAGCTGCACGCCAGGCGCAATATTGAACGGAGTTTTAGCAGGACAGGGGAGGGGACACGGCAATCAGGCAGGAGTGCAACTTATCTAGCGCGGGAAATCAGACCGGTGCTGCCGGAGCAGGCATCACTACCCGTGGAACCGGCTCGATTGACCCCTTCGACCCGGTCAATCTGAAATAGAAGGTAGCTCCCTCGTTTTCCTTTCCTTCGGCCCAGATGCTGCCGCCATGACGTTCGATGATGCGCTTGACGGTGGCGAGCCCGATGCCGGTACCCTCGAATTCGGCGCCGTGCAGGCGTTGGAACGGGCGGAACAAGTTGTCCGCATAGGTCATGTCAAAGCCGACTCCGTCATCGCGTACCAGGAAGACGGGGCTGCCATGCTCGATTACCTGACCGAACTCTATCCGCGCCGATCGTCTTTGGCCCGCGTATTTCATGGCATTGCCCAGCAGATTCTCCAGGACCAGCCGAACCAGAATGCTGTCGCCGTACGCCACCAGAGCGTCCTGGATGACGAAGTTGGCGCCGCTATCGGGCTCCGCCTCTTGCAGCATTTCGGCAACCTGTGCCGCCATGTGGCTGATGTCGAAATACTCCCGCTTCATGTCGGTTCTGCCCACTCGGGTAAGCGTCAGCAGATCGTCGATCAGGTTGCCCATTCTGCTGCTCGCCGTGCAGATACGCTCCAGGTAGTCGCGGGCTTCGGGGGAGAGCGAGCTTGCGTGGTCGTCGACCAGGATTGCGCTGTAGCTGTTAATGTGACGCAACGGGGCGCGTAGATCATGCGACACCGAATAGCTGAAGGACTCGATCTCTTTCTTCGCCGCAGCCAGCTGCGAGGTCCGTTCGATGACCCGCCGGTCCAGTTCCTCATTCAGGTTGCGGATCGCCTCTTCGGCGGCCTTTCTCTCGGTAATGTCCTGGATGGTGCCGATCATGCGGCTGGCGTTCCCCGTCTCGTCAAGGGTCATCTCGCAGCATTCGGCGACCCAGCGCTCCTCGCCGTCATTGTAGCGCCGGACCTTGTACTCCATCTCGAACTGCCGCAATTTGGTGATCGAGGCGAGATAGCTGGCGGTGAACTGTTTCTTGAAATCCGGATGAACGATCTCGAAGTGCCCCCGCAGGTTCAGGGGGAAACTGTCGTCGATCCCGAGAATGTCCAGAAGTTTGCTGGAGCAGGACCATCTGTCGTCGACCAGATCCAGAACGTAACTTCCCAGTTGCGCAATCCTCTGCGTTTCACGCAGCAGCCGATCGCTCTCGGCCAGGACCTTCTCATGCTGTTTTTGTTCGGTAACATCTTCCAGGACTACCACCGTCCCGCCGACCTCGCCCGTCATGTCGAGAAACGGCGCGGCGTTTATCGACAGCAGTGCACGCTCCCCGTCAGGTCGACTTACCATGAAGCAGATATTGTGCAGCGTCTGTCCGGCTTGCAGCACATCGCGCAACGGCAGCTCGGGTTCCGGAAAACGCCTTCTCGCATGGGTGGTAATCTGCCAGACCGGCGAATCGTAGCCGCGCCGCATGATCTCGAGCTTCGATAACCCGAGTATCTGTTCGGCGCGCGGGTTGGCAAAGGCGACATGGCCGTCGCTCTCGACAACCAAGATCCCGGCCGGGCTCGTTGTGGTGATCAGGTTCAGGAGGTTGTGCTCCATGCGCAGCATCTGCTCGATCATCTTGGGCTGGCTTATATCCACCAGGGTACCGACTATCCTAAGCGCTTTGCCGCAGGGGTCCGAGGACGCCGACTTCCCTTTGCATAGCAACCATCTCCACTTTCCTTCTCTGGTCTTGGCGCGGAACTCCAATCTGAATTTGGGGGTGCTGCCGTCGATGCACTCCCGTTTAATGCGGCGTACGCTCTCTACGTCTTCCGGATGGACTATGTCGAGCCAGTCATCCGGATAGCTGCGCAGCTCGTCCGCCTGGTATCCGAGCATTTGAAAGCAGTAGGGGCTGAAGTAGCAATTCCCGGTATCGACATCCAGGTCCCAGAGACCGGTATCCGCCGCCTCCATAGCCAACCGGTAGCGATACTCGCTCTCCGCCAGTTCGTTTGGCGACCCCGTCGGCCGGTTCAAAGCTCCCTCCGGCGCAAAAGCGTAAGCGTCGCAAGAGAGCGTCATTTGATCCACTGCAGGCTGACTTTTATCGGCAGCATTGGCTGATGGTCGATTCATGTTTGCTTCCCGCAATCCGGTAGACGCCGCGCTTTCCACTGCTGCTATTGCCGCCGGCATTTTATTGCTAAAGGCTTATTAAATTTTTGTAAATATAGTCTGAAGACCCGGAAGAAGCAACCAAAATATGTTGGCAATCGGATCCGCCGGGCCTGCTACATGCCCGTTCTGGCTCTGCGTCACTTGATATTCGGCGACTTTTGATTAATCTATCTGGAGTCGTTACCGGCTCTGCAGCGGTTGAGGAAGTTGTATTGACTGCAGCGGCAGTGATGGGGTAGTAGATATGGAATGTATCTCATCCTGGACACGAGGTGACTTCAATGGAATCGACGCCAACCTGCAGTTGCGGAGCAAAGCACACGGGACACATCTGCATGCTGAAGAGCAAAGGTCTCACCCTGGAAATCGCGCATATCACCGACAAGCCCACCGTCGTCTGCTTCACCTGCGGCGCAGAGGCAAATTCCGCCGACAACGTCTGTGCCCCGATGCCGATGCAGTGAGCGAGGGAGTAGCGGAAGATCGGCGCCCTTAGGTATCTCAACGTTACTTTTTGATACAGGCAGCCGGGGCGACATGGGCGGCTTCTGAGAAAGCTGCGGAAATGGTTGATCACGCGCCATCTTGTCCCCTCCCCCGGAGGGCACTGCCATTAAGTTAAGGGAATGAGAGGTAGGGTGGGCCGTGCCCACCACAACCGCATCCTGATGGTGGGCACGGCCCANNAGGGCTAGGGAGGGGGAACTCGGTCAATTCTTCGCAGAAGCCGCTGTCTTCCCCCCTCCCGACCTCCCCCCTCCGGGGGGGAGGAGAGCGAGCAGACGCCCAGCAGGATGGACTTGGTCTCCGACAAAGATCGGCATAACGCGGTGATCAGGCATGGAGTCGGGGGGATTCAGCCATCGTAGTCCGCGCTTTTGAAGGAGTGATTTGATGCCCGAATTGCCTGAGGTCGAGGTCACCCGTCTTGGCATCTCCAAGCACCTGGTCGGCAACATGGTCGCCGGCGTTTCGGTCCACAGTGCCAAGCTTCGCTCCCTGGTACCTCCTGAACTTGCCGCCCTGCTCGCGGGGCAGAAAATCCAGTCGGTAGAGCGGCGCGGCAAATACCTGATGCTGAACTGTTCCGCCGGTTCCCTTCTGCTGCATCTCGGCATGACCGGGCATTTGCGCATACTCCCCGGCAGCCGCTCGGCCGGCCCGCACGATCACTTCGACATCCTCTTCAGCTCCGGGATCATCCTGCGGCTAAACGACGTGCGCCGCTTCGGCTCCATACACTGGACCTCTTCCGATCCGCTGCAGCACAGGCTTTTGGCGGGGATCGGGCCGGAGCCGCTGACCGACGCCTTCAACGGAGAGTACCTGTACCAAAGGAGCCGGGGGAGGAAGGTCGCGCTGCAGCGCTTCATCATGCAGAGCGCAGTCGTTGCGGGAGTCGGAAACATCTACGCAGCCGAGGCCCTTTTCCGCTCCCGCCTTTTGCCGACTCCCCTTGCCGGCAACCTGTCCCACCCCGACTGCCTGAAACTTGCAGGCGCCATCAAGGAGGTGCTGTCGGTATCGATCGCCACCGGCAGGTCCAAGATGGACTTTTGCCGCGAAGGGGAAAGGCTCGCCTATTTCGCGCAGACGCTGTATGTCTATGGCCGCGAAGGTGAGCCCTGCCGGGAGTGCGGCGGCACCATAAAGCGAGGCCGGTTGGGCAACCGCTCCACCTTTTTCTGCCCCGCCTGCCAGCGCTAACAGACGTTTTTACCGGAGGTTTACATGAGCCGACTGTTCACACCGCTTACCTTGCGCGAACTGAGCATCAGGAATCGCATCTTCGTCTCCCCCATGTGCCAGTATTCCAGCCGGGAAGGGATCCCCGGCGACTGGCACCTGGTTCACCTCGGCAGTCGTGCCGTCGGTGGCGCGGGCCTTGTCATGGTGGAGGCGAGCGCCGTCTCCGCGCAAGGCCGGATCAGCCCCGATGACAGCGGCATCTGGAACAGCGACCAGGCCAGCGCGTTCCTCCCGATTGCCAACTTCATACGTGAACAGGGGGCGGTACCCGCCATCCAGTTGGCGCACGCCGGGCGCAAGGCATCCACAGACCTGCCCTGGAAGGGGAGCCGCCCGCTCGATGCCAAACAGCGCGGCTGGCAGACCATAGCACCCAGCGCGCTGCCGTTTGACCACGAACGTCCCGTGCCGCGCGAAGCGACCACCCAGGACCTGGAGACCATCCTGGGGCAGTTCGCCTCCGCTGCACGTCGCAGTGCCGAGGCGGGGTTCGAGGTCGTGGAAATCCACATGGCGCACGGCTACCTGCTGCACGAGTTTCTCTCGCCGTTATCCAATCATCGCACCGATGACTTCGGAGGCTCCCTGGAGAACCGGATCCGCTTTCCCCTTCGGGTGGCGAAGGTGGTGCGTGATTTCTGGCCGGAACACCTTCCGGTATTCGTACGCGTCTCCGCCTCCGACTGGATCGAAGGGGGGTGGGACCTGGGGCAGACCATGGAACTGGCCCGGAGATTGAAGGCGATCGGCATAGACCTGATCGACTGCTCCAGTGGCGGGCTTCTCCCCGAGTCCGCCCCCCCGTTCGGTCCGGGCTTTCAGACCCCCTTTGCCAGTGCCATCCGGCAGGAAGTAGGCATCGCCACGGGGGCCGGCGGATTCATCACCGATCCGGCCCAGGCCGAGCAGATCGTCGCCACAGGGCTGGCCGATGCCGTTTTCCTCGCCCGCACCATGCTGAGGGACCCTTACTGGCCGCTTCGTGCCGCCAAAGAGCTCGGTGCCGACCTCTCCTGGCCGCTGCAGTACGAGCGCGCCAAAAAGTGACCCGATTAGCGCTGATCTTCCGCTGGTTAAAACTCCCCCCTCCCT
>DNRQ01000207.1:0-28680 GCA_003499925.1 Geobacter sp. | reverse complement strand
GGGGATGGGGTAGCTCCGGCGCAACCAGGAAAGCTTGAGTCCTAACGGCAATGGTGGGTGGGGGGGGACGGGCTGTTGCTACAGAAAGGCTGACTGTCGGCCGCAGGCGGAGCGCGGCGAGGAAGCCGGAGTCAGGGCAGGACCCGCCCCTGACGTTGTTCAGCAACTGCAGCAAGGATCAATCGGCGACAACATGAATCGCGACGATGGCTGCCACAGCGCCAGCCCAGTAGATCCAGCGGTACTCCCCGAAGTGAACCTCGCAGAATTCCTTGAAGGTCAATGGTAATTCATAAGATTACAAAGCAGGCGATGTCAATTTCGCCCAAACGCGCTGTACATTATACCAGTGCTTCTTGTATAATGAGCGCCGGCTCCGTTGAAAATCGGAACTATCCACCGAACAAAGGTCAAAAATGGGACTTCCCCCTTTAGCAAAGGGGGGTAAAGGCACAGCATTTGTTTTGGATATAGTTCCGTTGAAAAATCGAGAATCACCCGAAATTGTCAGGGCGCAGGCCGGCGGGCAGCGAATTGATCGAAAGGAGTTCAAATGGAACGGTACCAAACAGAGTACACAACAATAACAACGGCACGAAGTGACGTGATGCGGGGAGTCTATGGCTGGATGGGAGGCGGGCTGGCACTTACCGCACTGGTCTCTTTGCTGACGGTCTCTTCGCCGGCACTGCTGCAGGCGATTCTTGGCAACCGTATCCTGTTCTACGCACTGGTCATCGCGGAACTCGGCCTGGTCGTCGGCATAAGCGGCGCCATCAACAGGATCAGCGCCTCGACCGCAAGCATGCTGTTCCTGGTTTATGCGGCATTGAACGGGCTCACCATGTCGACCATCTTCGTCGCCTACACCTCGGCGTCGATCGCCTCGACCTTCGTGGTCACCGCAGGCATGTTCGGAGCCATGAGTCTTTATGGCTACCTGACCAAGAGCGACCTCACCTCGTGGGGAAGCTTCCTCTTCATGGGCCTGGTCGGGGTGGTAATCGCCTCCGTCGTTAACATCTTCCTGCAGAGCTCCATGATCTACTGGGTGCTGAGTTTCTGCGGCGTCATCGTTTTCACCGGCCTTACCGCCTACGACACGCAGAAAATAAAGCAGATGGGCGACTCGGGCCGCAAGGGGGCCATACTCGGCGCCCTGACACTCTACCTCGACTTCATCAACATGTTTCTTATGATGTTGAGACTATTCGGCAACCGCAGGTAACTCATCCGTGGACAGTTATAACTACCAACCTACCGATGAATTCAGGAGTACAGGTTGATCTATAATTGGTGCAAGCAGTGTCGAAAGGCGAAGAAACTGAGGGAGCATTGCGGTAGTTGCCGGGAGGTAAGTGACAACAGCGTCATCTTTTTCGATGTCTATCACAAAAACGAGCAGGACGCCCGCCTGCGTCATGTGGGACGCGGCTAAACGGATTGCCCTCTCCCCCCGGGCAAGAGGGAATTTATTTGAAGGTGATATAGGTAGGCACACTCCCCCCTTTGAAAAAGGGGGGTCGGGGGGGATTTAACCAACTTGCTCAGACTAAACCCCCTTTGCCAAAGGGGGCAAGTGCCCAATCTTTTCGGGGAGGTTCCGGAATATACGGCGGGGGAGGGGAGGCGGGTGTCAACGCAGCCTGACCCCATCCTTGGTGATCTCGATGACCCCGTCCTTGTACAGGTTGCCGATCACCGTCTTGAAGTTCTTTTTGCTCATCCTGAACATTTCGGAGATCAGTTCGGGCGGGCTCTTGTCGCCGACCGGAAGAAAACCGCCCCTTTCGCTCAGTACCCTGAGAAAGCTCTCCTTGCCGCCCACGATGTCCTGCACGCCGCCGCGTCTCAGCGTCACGTCTATCTTGCCGTCCTCGCGGACCTTTTTGACATACCCCTTGACCGTCGCGCCTACCTCGTACTTGCCGTACAACTCGCTCTTGAACAAGAGCCCGGCGTAGCGCCCGTTCACGATGACCTTGGCGCCGAGATCGCCGAATTCATAGAAGGTGATCTGCACCTCTTCTCCAACCTTCAGGGCGATGTTGCGCGTCTCCAGGAACTTGCCGATCTTGGCGGATGCCGCGATGCGGTCGGAGCGGTCCAGGTAGAGCCGCACCAGGTACTTTTCCCCCTTTTGCATGGGCCGGGGCTGTTCGCTGAAGGGGACCAGCAGGTCCTTTTCCAGCCCCCAATCGAGAAATGCGCCGACGCTGGAGCTGTCCTTCACCTCCATCAGGGCAAAATCGCCCACCTGCGCCTTCGGCGTCAGGGTGGTGGCGATCAGGCGGTCTTCCGAATCCAGGTAGATAAAAACCTTTACGTGCTCGCCCGGATGCATCCCCTCCGGGACATATTTGGTCGGCATCAGGATGTCGCCCAGTTCCGAGACCAGATAGGCGCCTATGGCACTGAGCTTTTTGACTTCAAGCCGATTGTACTTTCCTATTTCGAGCATTTGTACCGTCACTCCGTTTTTGCATCTCCCCGCTCAACTGCCCTGTAGCGATTGCCGAACCCGGGGTCGTGCCGCTAGATTGCTTTCTGCCATGACTGAAAAACATCATCGGAACAATATAACAGATCGGTTTTGATATATGTCAAGTTTTTGCCGGCTCATCGCTAAACAAAGTCGCCAAAGAGCCGAAACGCTTATCATGGCATCTCATTACGACCAGCAGATTCCAGCGATGTTGGGACCGGCTTATTAACCGATTGCATCAAACTAGATGATGTTTTTTTTAATAGACATGGCGGATACATAATATGTATCTTGCATGTAGCACTCGATAGTATTGCCGGTTGCAGAGGCGCTCACTTTCGAACCATCAGGAAATGAAAATGCCCACTGACTACGTAAACCGGTGGACATTTTTTTTGGAGGCAGCGTGACAGCTTTTAGTCTTAAAACCAAGATGACCGTCGCCGTATCCCTGCTGACGGCCGTCTTGCTGTCGTTACTGGCCTTTTCAGTCCAACTGTATTTCGTCAATCAGATCAAGGATCTGGTCTCCATCCAGCAGTTCACCATGCTCTCGGCTATCGCCGATCAGATCGACGACAAGCTTTTGGGGACCCAGACCGAGTTGGTTGCCACCGCCGGCACGCTTAGCAAGGCCGCCGTCGAGGATCCGGTCAGGATCGGCAAGTTTTTCGCCGAAAGACGGGACACCCTGGCGATGTTCGACAACGGCCTTTTTCTCTTCTCTCCCAAGGGGGAGCTCATTTCGGGCAACCCTCTCGATCCGGAGATGCTCGCCAGGAACTTCTCGCACCGCGACTACCTGAAAAAAACCCTGGCCACCCGCAACGCGCAGATCTCGGAACCGTTCATCTCGGCACAGACCCATCGGCACCCCATCATCATGTTCACCGCACCGATCTTTGACGAGAAGGGGGAGGTAGCCGCCGTCCTTGGAGGGAGCCTCGATCTTACCAAGAACAATTTCCTCGGCAAGCTCTCCTCGATCCGGCTCGGGGAGAACGGCTATCTCTACCTTTACAACGACTCCAGGACCATGATCGTACACAAGGACCGCGAGCGCATCCTGACGCAGGATGTCCCTCCCGGCGCGAATCTCCTCTACGACAAGGCGATAGCGGGGTTCGAGGGGACCGGCGAGACCGTCACTTCGCGCAAGGTCAGCGTCATCAGTTCCTTCAAGCGGCTGGAATCGACCGGATGGATCCTCGCCTGCAATTTCCCGAAAGCGGAGGCCTATGCCCCGGCGTACCGGGCTCAGCGCTACCTGCTTATGGCGCTGCTGGCCGTCTTCACCGTCTCCGTCGTGGTCGCCTGGCTCTCCATGAGGCACCTCACCGCTCCGCTGCTCTCCTTCACCCGGCAGATAAGGGCTCTCGCCAATCGGGAATCGGGACAGACCAGGGTCACCATCGAGACCGCGGATGAGATCGGCGTGCTGGGAGAGGCGTTCAATCTGCTGCTGGGAGAACTTGAGGAGCAGAAGCGGAAACTGAAGAAACAGCTCGATTTTTCCCAGATACTGATCGACACCACGCCGATTCCGGTCTTTTACAAGGATGCCCAGGGAAAATACCTCGGCTGCAACCAGGCCTTCGAGGAGTTTACCGGTTTTTCCCGCGGATATCTGATCGGCAAGTCGGTGCACGACATCGCTCTTGTTCAGTTGGCGATGGTTTATCACCAGGCGGACCTGGAGCTGACCGCCAACAGCGGGTTGCAGTCCTACGAAACCATCGTCGTTCATGCCGACAGCACCAACCGCGACGTCGTTTTTTTCAAGACGACCTTCCCGGCGGCCGACGGCAGCGTGGGAGGCTTGATCGGGGTGATGCTCGACATCACCGAGCGCAAGCGGGCGGAGTCCGCCCTGCAGGCCCAGAAGGAATTCGCCGAGAGCCTGGTGCAAAACTACACCATTCCCACCTTCGTTCTCGACCGCAGT
The DNA here is from genome assembly GCA_003499925.1 of Geobacter sp. Taxonomy (GTDB): domain Bacteria; phylum Desulfobacterota; class Desulfuromonadia; order Geobacterales; family Geobacteraceae; genus Geomonas. The sequence continues at coordinate 24,250 of DNRQ01000207.1, read as the reverse complement.
CACCGCGTCCTGATCTGGAACCATGCCTGCGAGGCGCTGACCGGTATCAAGGCCGCCGACATGATCGGCTCGGACCAGCTCTGGAAGATTTTCTACGACCACAAGCGTCCGCTCCTTGCCGACCTGGTCATCGACGGCAATCTCGAGGAGTTCTCCCGGTATTACAAGGGGCACTCAAAATCGAACCTGATTCCTGAAGGGATACAGGCCGAGAGCTGGTACCATGATCCGCAAGGCAACGGGCATTGCATCGCGATCAATGCCGCTCCGATCCGCGACGCCGGCGGCGGGCTGATCGGCGTCATCCAGACCATCGAGGACATCACCGAGAGAAAACAGGCCCAGGATGCTCACGAAAAGACCAGGCGCCAGCTCCAGCTCATCCTTGATTCAGCCGGAGAGGGGATCAACGGCGTCGACATGCAGGGTAGGGTGACCTTCGTCAACCCCGCCGCGGCACAGATGGTCGGCTGGAGCCAGGAGGAGATGCTCGGGAAAAACCAGCACTCGCTGATGCATCACACCAGGGCGGACGGGACCCCCTACCCAGAGGAGGAGTGTCCGATCTATGCGGCCTTTCACCAGGGCCGGTCGCACCGGGGCGCCAACGAGATCTTCTGGCGCAAGGACGGCACCAGCTTCACCGTGGAGTACATCACCACTCCGCTGCGCGAGAACGGCGAACTGGTGGGAGCGGTGGTGATCTACAAGGACACCACCGAGCGCAATCAGGTCGAGGATCAGCTGTTAAAACTGTCGCAGGCGGTGATGCAGAGCCCGGTTTCCATCGCGATCACCGACACTTCCGGCAATATCGAGTTCGTGAACCCGAAGTTCACCCAGATCAGCGGTTACCAGGCGTCGGAGATCATCGGCCAGAATCCGCGGGTGCTGAAGGCCGGCAAGACCCCGCCCGAGGTGTACAAGGACCTCTGGAACACCATTACCTCGGGGCGTGTCTGGAACGGCGAACTCTACAACCGGAAAAAAGACGGCGACACCTACTGGGAGCATGCCACCATCTCGCCGATCAGAAACAGCGCCGGGGTGATCAGCCATTACATGGCCTTCATGGAAAGCATGACCGAGCGGAAAAGACTTGAGGAGCAGTTGCGCCAGGCGCAGAAAATGGAGGNNACCGTCATCATGGGGTTCGGGCAGATACTGCAGCATTCGCTGGCACCCGATGATCCCAGGCGCGGCCAGATGGACCAGATCCTGGACGCGGCCGACAGGGCGACCCACCTGACCAAGAGCCTGCTTGCCTTCAGCCGCAAACAGGTTATGCTGCTCATGCAACTTGATCTGAACGAACTGGCAAGAAAGCACACCAAGTTCCTGGTCAGGATCATCGGCGAGGACGTCACCCTCAAGACCATCTTCACCAAGGAGCCGCTGACCGTCCTGGCAGACGCCGGCCAGATCGAACAGGTGCTGATNNGGACGCCATGCCCGGCGGCGGCGAGCTTTGCATCACGACCGAACCGGTCCAGCTCGGCGACGAGTTTTACCAGCGGCACGGCTACGGCGCGCCCGGCCGTTATGCCTTGATCACCGTGACCGACACCGGTGCAGGAATGGATGCCGATACCCGGGACAAGATCTTCGAGCCGTTCTTCACCACCAAGGAGCCCGGTCGCGGGACGGGGCTCGGGTTGTCCATCGTGTACGGTATCGTCAAGCAGCACGGCGGCTATATCACCATCCACAGCCAGCGCGGTCTGGGGACCAGCTTCAGCATCTATCTGCCGCTGGTGGCCGGCAAGAACGAGATCGTCGAGAAAGCTCCGACGCTGGTTCCCAGGGGGGGGACGGAAACCATTCTGGTGGTCGAGGACGATCCGGCGGTGCGAAACCTCGTGCAGTCGGTACTGAAGAGATACGGCTACACTGTCATACTGGCAGAAAGCGGTGCCGAAGCCATAGAGCTCTTCGAGTCCAGATGGGAGGATATCGATCTCGCATTACTCGACGTGATCATGCCCAAGATGAACGGCAAGCAGGTCTGTGAAAAGCTGAGGCAGCGCTCTCCGCGTCTGAAAGTGCTCTTTCTGAGCGGCTACACCGCCGATCTGATCCAGGACAAGGGGATACCCGTAGAAGGAATCGACATCATCTCCAAGCCCGCCAAGCCGATCGAGCTGGCGAGAAAGATCCGGGAGATGCTGGACGCCGGGTAAGGCCGCAGGGAAAACATCGGCCGCAAAAAGACACAAAAGACATAAAAAAAAACCAGTACACTACTCGGAACAACCTCCCGGCTCCTGGAGCCCCCTCTGCCAACCCATACGGCTGCTTGAGCCCCCCTCCCTTTATGGGAGGGGCTGGGGGAGGGTGAGACTCATGCAAGCTTTCCCGCCTCTCCACGGCTTTGCCGCGAAAAATACGTAAATTCAATACATTAGGAACACACTGAGGCCAAAATGCTCATCGAAGACATGACGATGGAAGAATTTTCCTCCGGCCTCGAGACCTGCCGGACCGCATACATTCCCTTTGGCTCCGTCGAAGAGCACGGCAGCCATTTGCCGCTGTCGACCGACACCATCGAAGCGTACGAAGTCGGCAAAAGAGCAGCCGAGCGAATTCCTCTTTTTGTAGCGCCACCGGTGCATTACGGCTCATGCCGTTCGACAGCCCGTCATCCGGGAACCATTTCCATCAGCACCGGAACCCTTAAAGCACTACTTAAAGATATCGTACGCTCGCTGCACGGGCACGGGCTGAGAAATTTCATAGCGCTGACCGGACATGCCGGCGGCGCGCACAGAATGGCGCTGCAGGATGCCGGCGAGGAACTGATCGCAGAGATCGCCGGGATCAACATTGCAGTTGTCACCGAATACGATTTGGCCAAGGAGTCAGGCGCGCACCTGATCGAGACCCCGGGCGACGCCCATGCCGGCGAGATCGAGACCTCCCGGATCATGCACTCGCATCCGCACCTGGTAAAAGGGATCGGCCAGCCCGAGTACCCGAGCTTTCCGACCGGGATCCTGGTCAGGGACAAGCGGAGTTTCTGGCCCGGCGGAGTCTGGGGAGATCCGACCAAGGCAAGTGCAGAAAAAGGGAAGATTCTGGAATCGTTGGTAGCCGACAAGGTCGTCGAGCTGGTAAAGGCCCTGGAGAGCAGGCTCTGGTAATTGCCTAAAAAAGCGGCTTCCAAATTTGCCCTGTAGCGGGACTTTAGCGTCGAGTGCAGGGGTAAGCCTGCGTCAGTTTTTGGCAGAAAGGCCACTGGAGGCGTTCTGCAGCAATCACGACGGTGCAGTCATAATGAAAGGAGCAGAATGGCCTGACAGAGCGGCTAGTAGTGAGTGAGCAAGAGAGTCCCGATCCAATCCGAAAAAAGCAGGTTGTCAATCCTCGTTAGCGCCGTAAACTAGAAACAGAGAAAGTCCCTCGCAACAACATCCAAAAGCTTCAGTTCAAGGATCACCTCAGCCGATCAAGCCAAAGCCGATTCCCCCGCAAGTCCCCTCCACAACCAGGGCTCGTACTTTACATAATATATCTTATGGGACGTAACTAGTAAGTCGCACTTGGCTGAAATAAAAGTGATGACAAAGTGGAACTAAAAGTGGCGACAAAGCTCAGTTTTGCGACCCTTCACTGCGCCCGTCTAATGAATATGACAAGCGAGTCCTCCACCGCAATCGTTCAGTTAGCTCAGGCCCATAAAACCGCATGCGCTTTTCGCGGCTTCATCCTTAGCAGATGTGTCCATCACCGCCTCCAAGCGCGCCCCCGCCGCCTAGGTCTTATCACTGCTCGATATTGCGAGGGCTTCAGAGCACCACCGTTCTAAGGTGTCCACCGAGACGCCGATCTCACGTGACACTACTTCGATCGATCAGCCCGGCAGGGTCGCCCCCTCCCCCGATGATTCCCTCAGTAGTGAACGCCGCGGCAGCCGTACCTCCCAAGTCGGGACTTGATTTTTGCCCTACTTAAACTCGCAGGCTGCTCTTGTGGGACTAAAACACTCATATTTTGCCCCCGGCCGTTAACCCGTCCAAGTTTGAATGTGGTGAAACGGGAGCCGTTGTGACCGGATCGAAACAAGCTTTTTCTGTACCAGGAAATGCATCGATAAGTCTGAGCCGAATCTGTGGCACTCCTTCAAAGGCTGTCATCCAGATGCTGAAAAGACCCGACACTTTGGCGAGGTCCACAATAGCGTCTTCATTATCTGAAGTCGGGCGCAGGTCCCATCTTCTTCGCCAGGTATTGGCTGACGACCAGTAATCCATCCTCTGCGTCCTTTTGTCCCAAGCGAGTAAGTTCCCTTGAGGATCGCGAATCTCCCTCACTTCTTTGTTAAGGTTTAGAATTTCGAATGTATTGGTGGCCAACCTGGCAGCGGGACCGGGCCTAACCTCGATGACCCCATCCTGTAGATATTCAAAAGCAGCAAATGTATTGTCACGGTCAGGGATCAGCCAGTCAGCTAATGGGTCGTTCTTTGTACCTTTGCAAGTATTGCAATTTTTACAAGCGAGAAGAAAGTTACTCCAAACCTTTTCAAGATGAGGATTCAAGGCTGGGTCTTTGGGTTGTATATGTTCAACTTCAAGCCCCGTATCCAATTTCCTCTCGCAAAAGCTGCAATACAATCCAAGACGTACTTCTAGACCAGGACGTGCCTTCTCATAAGCCTGACCGTCAGTATACAAATAAGGCAATCCTTTTCTAACAGGCCTCATCCTATTTCCCCAATTTGTATTTTTTTTCTGCTTCCAGAACAGCCTGGAATGCAGGGTTGTCGGGGTACGGAGCGATATGAGCAGCAAGTTGTCTTTCGTACTCGGCTAAGCGATCTTTTGGCGCTTTCGCCGCTTCATCAAGTTCGGCAAGATATGCACGAGCATCGTTCAACATTTTCATATATCTGGGGCTTGTTTCAGTATCGGGTACCCCCATTATTCCTGCCGCAATGGCTTCTATACCGAGATTGTTAAGCTCATCAGTTGGACGTCCTTCCAACATTACAAGTTCCTCACTTGTTCGAAGAGTTTGAATCAGGAACGGCGAATGCGTTGTGCAGAAAAACTGAATTTTTGGGAAGGTACGGCGAAGTGCTTCAATTACAAGGCGTTGCCATTTAGGATGGAGGTGCAAATCCAATTCATCGATGAGTACAACACCGGGGGTTTCTTTAAGTGCCTTATTTTCTAGATGCGGGTTTAGCTGTGAAATCTTGTAAGCCAGGTCACCGACCATGGCAACAATATTTCTATAACCATCACTTAGATTATTAAAAGCAACAATTCCTCTATCAGGAATGTCAAGCATCAGCGAATGATTCCTTATACTGTATCGAACTTTTTCATGCCCTGGTAAACAAATTTTTATAGCATCCAAGACCAATCTAAAACCGGTTGACTTGATTTCTTCATCTAGTTCAATTCTGCGTTCATGACGCATCCACTTAATCAAATCACGGGGGCTGCATCTAGGATCAGTACTGAAACGATAACCTACCAGCCTGGAACTAAAGGTTTTGCTGTCGTCCACCTCTTTGTCGTTAGCGAAATCTTGTGGCGCGAGACGGAGTTTCTTCAAATTTGCATCCTGAGTCCCCATATCCCTAGGTTCTTGCCACAATCTGCCAGCACCATAATATGATATAACGGGCAACGTTACGGGCTCGCCATGCATAACAGCCTCAGCAACACTCTCAGCCATTGCCTTAATATTCAGAGCGCCCTTGTAGGTCGTACTCCTTCCGACATTCTCTACCGATCTTGTCCAATCCATCTCCATTCCCTGAACACATCCATGAGCACTTATTACTACAGGATATTGAGGCGTTGGCTCAAATTTCTTATCCAAAAAACGAGTTTTTATATGAGCTTCATCAAGTTGTATGACGCGGGACTTGTAGCCGCTGATGCCCAAAAACCAACTACCTACAGCAACTGAAAGTGCATCAAGTACGGAGGTTTTACCTTCCCCATTGTCGCCAACAATTAAGTTAAATGACGGATGAAAATCCAAGGTTCTCTCTGTAAAGCCTTTGAAATTTTTTATATACAGTCGGTCAATTCTCATATTTTCAACTCCTTCCTTCATCTGAAGGTACAGAAACTGCCGTAGAAATCACTGCCGTGCACCACTACTTTCGCTGTTATAGAACACCGAGGGAATCCCAAACCACCCATCAAAAGTAAGCAAACAAGGGTGTCTTTTATTCTGCCAATATTTTTGAAGGGAGTTTCAGCCATTTTTCGCGCCACTGTAAATCCACGAAATTACAGGGGTTTAATACACGTTTTCGTCTCAGATGTCAATTGGAATCCCCAAGACTCGGATAGTGTTTGATATTGCATGCTTTTGCAACGTCGAACGGCCTTCAATATTAGTGGTGCTCAACCTCTAATGAATAAATTTCGACACCTATAGCCTGCCGCAACCTTTGTAAACTGTTTTAGTTCCAACCTGATGTTTGTCAACGGTTTTGGTTCAGAAATCTTCCTGTAAACGGTTTTTCTTCAGCCAAGTCACACACCTCCACTCAGGAGATAACAACGAAAATATTCTATCTACAGTGGCTGGGTATCATTTTAAAAAATAGCTATAAAATTGAATCATTTGTATCTTTAAAGATGCGGTATATCCTTGAGTATTGATGCAGTCGCAAGAATCGCTGCGACAACGAAACTTCAGACAACCTTCGTGTCTTTGATTATGAGGCAATAGGCATGGCCTTAACAGAACCTTTTAATGGTCGGTACGCCCCTATTTCGGATTACGCCCTGATAGGAAACTGCCGGACGGCTGCTCTTGTTTCTCGTGATGGATCAATAGATTGGCTTTGTCTGCCTCGTTTCGACAGTCCCTCGTTTTTTGCCGCCCTGCTAGATTCAGAAAAAGGAGGCCGGTTCAGAATACGTCCGAAAGGGTTCTTTTCCTGCGAACGTAGATATATCGAGGGATCAGCAACTCTGGCAACAACCTTCCATTGCCCTGCCGGCCAGGTGGTGCTTCGCGATTTCTTTCCTGTTGCGAGCGAAGAAGAGAAAAAGTCGTGCCTCACTCCGGAACATGAGATTCTCCGGAAAATCGAAGGAGTTCAAGGTGAGGTGGAAATAGAAATTCTGTACCAGCCTCGTCCCGGTTATGCACGGACACCACCGCATCTGGAAGACCGAAAGGGCTCCGGATTCTTGTGTCGTGGTTGCCACGGAGCCGTTATTCTCTTAAGCGATATTCCACTGGCGACAACGAATAACGGGGCAGAGGCTGTTGCCACTGCGACCATCCGTGCAGGGGAACAAAAATGGCTGTCGCTCAGTTTCTGCGCTGAAGCTCCGGCCGTCATTCCAACTCTGGGAGAGGTCGCACGACATAAATACGAACAGTCATTGCGCTGGTGGCGGGACTGGGAAGCGAAATGCCGTTACTACGGCCCTTTTGGTGCCGCTGTACTGCGTAGCGCCGTAGTGTTGAAACTGATGATCTACGCCCCTTCGGGTGCCATTATTGCGGCGCCTACCACATCGCTCCCCGAAAAGGTAGGGGGAACGCGAAACTGGGATTACCGCTACTGCTGGTTGCGTGACGCGTCGCTGACCCTTCGCGCCTTGTTTTCCCTCGGCTATAGCGCCGATGCGCATGCCTTTACCGAGTGGCTGCTTCATGCCACCCGTATGACATGGCCGGAACTTAAGGTGCTCTACAGCGTTTTCGGCGAGGCACACCTGCCGGAAAGCGAACTCAGGCATCTCGACGGGTATGCCCGGTCGCGCCCCGTGCGCATTGGAAACGACGCTGAAAAGCAATTCCAGCTTGATGTCTACGGAGAGGTGATTGACGCGGTAAGCGTGTTCGCCGGGCGCGGCGGCAGCCTGGACCGGGAAACGACCCGCCTGCTCAACGGCCTCGGAAAGACGGTCTGCAAGCGCTGGCGCGAACCGGACGACGGCATTTGGGAGGGGCGAGCGGGCCCGGTTCATCACACCCATTCAAAAGTGCTCGCCTGGGTGGCCCTTGACCGGCTGATAAGACTCTACGAGATGGGTTACCGTGAGCTGTCGGAAAGAACTTTCCGGGCCGAGAGGGAAAAACTTCGTCAAGAAATAGAGGAACGCGGGTACAACAAGAGCATTGACAGTTATACCAGCACCTTCGACGGAAACCAGATGGATGCAAGCCTGCTTCTGCTGCCGATTTACGGGTATGCGGATGCCGCTCATCCCCGCATCCGTTCTACCTACGCCCGAATCAGGGAAAGATTGGGCAGGGGGAGCCTTCTCTACCGCTATGAAGAGGGAATGAACGACGGCCTCCCGGCCGGAGAAGGGACCTTCGGCATCTGCAGTTTCTGGGCGGTGGAATGCCAGGCAAGAGCGGGGGACGTTGCGGGGGCGTACCGGAACTTTGAAGAGCTGCTTTCGTATGGCAACGATGTCGGATTATTCGCTGAAGAGATCGCACCCGATGGAGCGGCGCTCGGCAATTTTCCGCAGGCGTTAACCCATATCGGCCTGATAAACGCAGCTATCACGCTGGCAGAAATGGAGCGCAAATGAACCTGGGAAGCGTAGTCCTCTGGGGTTTTGTCGGCACCGTAGTTCTTACGGGGATGCTCTCGGGTAGCCAGGCTTTCGGCTTTACCAGGATGAATCTTCCTTTCATGCTAGGAACGATGTTCACCCCCGGGCGCGACCGGGCAAAGATCATCGGGTTTTTCATTCACTTCCTCAACGGCTGGATATTTGCGTCGGTATATTGTGCGGCTTTCGAGAGCTGGAATCTGGCGACTTGGTGGGCTGGAAGCGGCATAGGGGGCATTCACGCTTTGTTCGTACTGCTGGTGGCAATGCCGGTATTGCCGAGCATTCATCCACGGATGGCTAACGAAGAGCATGGTCCGACGCCAACGAGGCAGTTGGAGCCTCCCGGATTCATGGCGCTGAACTACGGTCGCCGAACGCCGATTTCGGTTTTCGCGGCACATCTGATCTATGGGGGAATTATCGGTGCATTCTACCACCTGAGGTAAGCGCTCTGCGATTCCCCAAAGGCTCTCCCTGATGCATTTCTCGGACGTCGTCCGTCCTCCTCCTACTGCCGTTGTTGTCGGAGGACTTCTTGAATGGTGGAGGGCGGCCAGATGATCTGCCCCCCCCCGACCACCACCCGCTGCTGAGACGATGATTGCTGCCTGGATTCTCCTGCTCCCTCGGGCACTAACCCGAGCTTCTGGGCCCCGGTTTATCGGAACTGGCGAAATCAGCCTTGCCTTCTCCCTCTGACCCGATATCTGCTGCACCTGTCTGCTTGAGTATCTCCATAGCCCGTTTCTTCCAGTCGGCGTTGTCGCTGTGGACGGAGAGCAAGATGCCCCCTTCCCTGATGCGACCTTCGTACCTTTTCGCTTCATATTCGGGTATACCCATGCCGACCAGCGCACCGGCTAACCCGCCGACAACGCCGCCGGCGCCGAGACCAGCAAGCATAGTGACAATGGGACCCGCGGCAATAAAAGGACCGACACCGGGGATTGCCAACACACCGATACCCGTAAGCCAACCCAGTACGCCACCGATGACCGCCCCCGTCCCCGCGCCAGCCGAGGAACCCTCCGGAAGCTTGGTGTGCTTTTCGACGGCGAAATCCTTGGTGCCCGTGTTCTCGGAGAAAAGTACCGAAATATCGGTGGTGCGGAAGTCAGAGTTTTTCAGTGCCTGCACCGCCTCTTCAACTTCCTGTCGGCTGCGGTAGATTCCAAAAACTGCGATGTTTTTAGCCATGATCGGTCTCCTTTGTTCCATTTGTCCGTTTTTGAGAAGTACGATACGACTCCATTATAACCGACCTAACCTTAACAGTAGCAGGATGATCAAAATAAAGAGGATCAAGCCAAGACCGCCACTCGGATAGTAACCGTAATCCTGCGCAGAATGCATCAGCCATCAATAATCACAAATAAAGCCAAGGGAAATCGCCTGTAACCGCTCCATCCTGCAAAGCTCGCAGTTGCGCATATGGCGGGTAGTCGGAATGACTAGAATTAACTGCATTTGTGCCGTGTGGGGCTGGTTGACATGCGGGCGGTGTATTACTAAAATGTAAGTAATAGTTAGCTTGGATCTTTTCAAATCCGACCCTTTTGGGCGTCGAAGTCGCATCACCTACTACCCATGACTCTTCGATATTACCTTGAGAGGTGGGCAAAGTCGGACGCCGATGCCGGGTCAATCTTCAAAGCCGATCGTACGCAACAATGGAAAAACAGGGGAGGATGCTATGAAGAAGCATACTGAGTTGGAAAAACTCAAAGGGATCGGAGAAGTCCTATCGCAGCGTCTAGTCGAATCCAGCTATGATACAATTGCCAAGGTTGCTGCTGCAGAAGAAAAAGGGTTAGAGAACATCGCGGGGATGAACCCGCAGAAGGTACGGTCTATCGTAACCCAAGCCAGGAAGATGACCTCGGAAACCGAGAAAAATAAGCACACATGGTCGAAAGATAAAAGCGGCAGGTAGAGTCCATCAGGCAGCAGAACTATCTGAAAATACATTGCTCATATGTAACCTGTTTTACTACTCCAGACACCTCCTCCGCGGTAGGTGCCCTTTACTTCAAGTTGACGATCGATTCCCCTTGGGCGACCACCTGGACCGACAACCGGTCGTTCAGGACGCTTGCCTCGCCAAGAGACATCCTCCTGACCGCACCGGACATCCTGACATGACCGCCTATCTGCACCGAGGAGAGCGCGGAGGACGCTTTAAGCCGGGCCTTCTCCAACTGCTCCACCACCGCGGTATCGAGCTTGGACTTGATGGTGCTGCGAATCTTGCTGCTGAGGAGCCAGCTTCCTGCACCAATCAGCCACCCGGCGTTCTTGGTGTCGAAGTCGACGTTTTCGAAGGTAAGCGAGTTGCTCTGCGCGTTGTAGGTGGGCTTGGCCAGGACCATCAACTGACCGTCGAAATCCCCGGTAGCCGTCAGGGCAACGACCAGTCGCCCCTCCTCCCCCTTGAGTTCGAAACCTTTTATGGTGATCTTCTTGTCCTCACCGAAGGTTTTATCAAGCAGCACCGGTTTTAGCGCGTTCATCAGGTCGGCGAAATAGATGTCGGTGGCAACCTGGATATTGAAGTTTTTGTCGAAGGCCGGCAATTGCTGAACCGGCGGCAACGCCTTCGCCGGAGCCGCAGCCGGCTTCGGCCCGACGGTAATCTCGGCGCCGGTGATGACCCCGATGGACAGCTGGATCTGGTTGTTTGCGGCCAACAGCGGGCTCATGACGATTCTTTCCGGGGTAAGCTTCAGCCAGGCGCTGAATTCCTTGCTCACCAGCGTCGGGTTGAACGCATTCTGCCAGAGCGGGGCGATCTTGGCCTTCAACTGGACCGAATCGTTGACCTTGTTGTCTATGATCGGTGCAAGGAGCCTCTGGACCGGCTGGCTGATATTTTCGACCACGCTTTTCGGCTTCAAAGACAGCGGCCCGACCTTGAAGGTTTCCGCCAGGCCATCCGACAGACCGGTGTAGTACAGCTCCGTTTTGAGGCGCCAGTCCGGAGTGACATTCACCCGGGCCTTGAATTTGAGTCCGGCCTTGAGCGGATAACTCTCGTACATGGCGTAGCTGAAGGTCAGTTGAACCGGCAGCGTGAGATACACGTAGTTATCGCTGGCAGTAACGACAATAGGACCGGTACGGAGCACGGTTACCGAAGTCCCCAGACCGCCCTGCCCTTTATAGAGCTCCTTGGGGAGAGACTGGTTGATAATAGCGGCGAGATCCGTCGTAGAAGCCACCACGCTGAGGTTGACCGAGGACGGCTGCACGGCAGCGCAAGCACAGACTGCGCTGAGAGACAGGAGCAGGAATAGTACGAAGATTCGGTAAAAAATGGCGAAAACCCTCCTTTGCAAGAATCATTTACCTTTCGGCAGAATGGTCTTGACATAATCTTCGGTCACTTCGAAGATAGGTTCGACTCGGTTCATGCTCTTCATAAGTGGAACCACCTTGGTGCGAATACCCATTCCTCTCTGATCGACATAACCATAATCACGTAAAACTTCCATTATTAGTGTGTTTCTATATGAACGCTGCCCGGCGATCATTTTCTCGATCGTCATGGAATTTTGAAGATCGCCGGGACTAACAACCTCAAGCCTGTCAGAGTAAATGCCTACCTCTATATCGACAAACCGGGTCCAGTCACGATGCGCCAAAGCATTGACAACTACTTCCCTCATGGCATCAATCGGATAAAACCATTGCGTCTGTCTTCGGAAATTTTCATCAATGTCCGCAGCTTCTAGTGAAATGAAAGGAGTAATCAGTTCGATGAATCGCTCGATGATTCCGCCATCGATCAAGATTTTTCCTGATTCTGTGACGTCCCAGCGCCCCACCAGCGGACCATCCAAGATGTCGTCAAGAAGTGCCCGGTATTCTTTTTCTTCACCTGCAAAAGCCAGCACTCTTAGACCGGATTGCTTCAAATAACGACGTGGGTTTTTACCGAATAGAACCAACCCTGCAATGGTGCAATAAATTTTACCTCCTACCTCGGTCAGAAAACCCAGCCCCAACAGTCTTGCCTCCCATTCTGCGGGAGTGTTCGGGACCTCAGGATCCTTTATGATGTCCCTGAGATAGTTTTGCAATCTCGCTTCATCGAGACACGTTATATCCGTCCGGGGGACAGGCATGACTTCAGTATGCAACATCCCTCCCAACTCAAAGAGCCGCATCTGCTGCTCACGGGTTGCCAGCCGTGATGTCGATCCCACGCGAATATAGATTCTTTCTGCCGCACCTTCTCTTACTACATAGGGCTTGGAGATGCCTTGCGGAAAGGTGATCACTGCGACTGTTTTATCCTCTTCGATCCTAACCTCTTCGTAAAACGGCAGAATCAGGGGGTGAATCTTGTCTTGTATGACGTTCATAACCCATTCTTCCAGGTTATCTCGATTAATGCCGGAGATGGTACCGTCATCTTCTACACCGAGAAGAACCTTGCCACCCTGAAAGTTGGCTAGCGCAACGATCTCTCTCGCCAACTGCTCGGTACGAATGTCATCCCTCTTGAACTCTACGCCGGAATTTTCTCCGTTGGCTATGATTTCCAATAGTTCTGCTTTCAGCATGATCACCTCAAAAACCGTACTTTGCCTTCCGCTGATTGAACGCCGTTTTGCCGCCTTCGAGAATATCCGCTGCTTTATCGCGTACCTGCGTCACGTCTATCGCACCTTGTGATTCCTCTGGTAAGAAAGCCTGACCCTCTTGCGCTTCAAAAACTCCTATCCACTCTGCGTCGCCAAATACGGGAATGTTTGCATTATGGGTAGCAAATATGAATTGACGCGCTATCTTTGCAGATCTCAACTCTGCCACGATGCGGTCAGCGATAAAGGCGTTGTCCAAATTATCTTCGGGCTGATCCATGAGCAGCGGATCCGGATTTTGAAGTAGCAGCAGGTGCAGCATGGCCGTACATTGCTGCCCAGTGGAAAGTTTGTGGAGCGGCCTGAAATTTTCCGTGCCTTCATGAGCAGTATTGAGTTCGATATCGATGACATCCGGCAATTCGATTTCTTCCAACTTCAGAACCTGCTCGACTGTCAGTCGGGATAAGGCTTCCGCCACGGTAGGTGTGATATTCCATCCAGCATTACGTAGGGCATCGGATCCCCGCCGCACCAATTCTGCAAGCTTCACGGGGGAAAAGGGATCTGCTTCTTTTATCCAGCCTAGCCTCGCCTCGTCGACACTCTCAAGCCGACAGCCCAACAGGAAATCGATGACCGGCGTACGATCGGCCTCCGGCTTCACGGTCAATTTCAACTTTCCCGATAGTCGCTTATTGAGGATTCGCAACGCGCGTTCAAAAACGGCGGACCTGCTTGCCCGAAGGGAGGACAATTCGTCAAGAATACCTTGCCGGTAACGAATGAATTCGCCTTGTATTCTCTTTCTATTCTCGATCAATGTCTGTTTAGGACGAATTTTTTCAATCTCCTTCAGCAGATTCTGAAACTCTATACCGATTTCCCTGCCGCTTTTCCCTTCAAGGGACGGAAGTTCCTTAAACGTATTTTCCAGCTTCGCTTCTTCCTGGTGAACGCCGACATTCAGCTCATTGCCACTTTCTGCAATTACGGCCTCCGTGGAGGCATACGTCGTTTGCCACTGATTCAGAATATTTTCTGCGTCAGTACGCAATGCGTCCAAGGTATTACGGACCCTACGGAGAGTCTCGGCATGTGGCAAATGCGCTATGGCTGCTTCACTAAGAAAAACGGTATCGGGAAGGCTGTCCCGTACAGATTGAAATGCTTTGTCGAGATTGGGTCCTTCCTCTTCAATGGCCCTCTTTCGCAGACGCTTCTCCGTTTCAAGCAGTGGAACAATTTTCAGCGTCCCTTCCAGCCCAAGCGTCATAAATTGCCGTAACTGTTCCTCCAACTTGGGAAGCCTGGCGACCTCATCCTCGATCGAGGCAACATTTGCATGTGCTTCGAGGAGTTTCTTCCTGTTTTCCGCCAACCTTCTTAAGGCTGCATGAATGTGTGCTTCGACATCATCTTGCCCACTTTCCAGGAACCTGGTCAAAAGTTGCCGCTGGCCAGCTTTGTCCTGGGCGATTTCATAAATTTCGTTCTGTCCATAGATTTCAATCTCGGGCAGCAGATCCGACGGCGCAAATGAGGAGAGGTTGCCTTCATCATCCTTAACGCTGGCGCTTTCGCCGTAGCGACGTGCAACGGTAAATCGCCTACCATTCATTCGTGAAGAACGTATGACTAACTCGACACGCCCTCTTGATTTGCCGAGATTTTCCTTGATTATCTCGTCATGCTGTCTCTGTGCGTTCTTGCCGATAGGCTGCAGGTGCAAGACGTAGCGAATGCATTCAAGTAGGGTCGATTTTCCTGTTCCTCGCCCGCCAATCACAGCGTTGAGATGTTCAGAAAAGTCGATATGAACGCTATCCAGATAACCGCCCGTGACTTTCAGGGTTTCAATGCACGAATAGTATTTTTCTGCAACGTCACTATTTAGACGAACTCTCGACTCAGGGTCATGGAATGCGAGCTTGAATGACTCGAAGCAGGGTTTCGTCATTTTGATCAGGCAAGTCGCTTTCGGGTTTGCCAGATCATCAGGGACTGCCACATCTTTGGCGTTGATGATGGCCATGGGAACTTCCCTTTTATACTCAGGCGTCTTATTTAGCAGTATTTGCCGATAGCAGTTACCCTCTCCGTTTCTCAATTCGTCTAGAGCGCCAGGAATCTGAGCGGCCTTCAATAAGGGGTTTTGCCAGACATGCAATAGTTTTTGTCGCAATACGCCACTGTCATCCGTGCAGTGCGCGGCATAAGCAAATCCCCCCAGTTGATCTATTTTTGATAGCAACTCGTTGCCGCCAAGATTGGATGGCCAAACGCCATTGGTGGGATCTGTCAAACCCAATGCTCCGAGGTAACGATTCAGTTGGTCTGTGGAGGTATTTTCCTGAAACAGGCATACAAAATGTGCCTTTTCTGTGGAGGCAATTTCAAACCCGGGAAAGACAAGTATTCCATTTTCATTCATGATTTCTCTTATCGCATCAACGCCATCTACATTTCCATGATCGGCTAGACCTATCACCTTGATGTCGTTTGCTTTTGCGACACGCACAAGTTCCTGATTATATTTTTCTTCGGTCATTCCGTGGCCTGCGCCGCGATAACCGATATAGCCTGCGGGGTTTACCTGCAAAGCACACTTCCAGAAACTCGCCTTGGTATACTGCTCCGACATGAAGGCTCCCGTTGCTTTTGTTTCATATGCAGTTTTAGCTGTCAGTTCGCTTTGTACAACGTTTTTGGCTGGCGCAGCATACCACGCTGAGTTAGCTATTTTCAACATTCAAATCCAGCACGTGCTGAAAGCTGCCACTAGGTTATGCTGCCTATTTATCAAGCCAGCTGATTAATGATGAATTCAGGGACAACAATTGGCCTGACGTTGGAAGAGCAAACGAGGCCACCGGATCTAGCCTCACCCCCCTGCTACTCCCCTTTACTCGGCAAGTATGCTGCCAGCGTTACCTCACCCTCCCCGGCTTCGCCGCCCACCGACTCGAGGTCGCAACTGGTCGCTAGTACTATGTAGGCACTTTCACCCTTTAACCTTTGCCGGCTTTTACCGGCGCTTTCAGTCGGCCCCCTTTTCCTTCCCCGATGAAGATCCTCAACTAAGGCGAAATCTTCCCTCTACCAGCGCCAGATGATGGGTTGACCGCGTGGCTTTTTTGTGTTTGCCATCTGCTTAGGGTAGAATGGTGCAGGGGTGCGGGACGTTTCCGTCGACCATCAATGCTTGACATGCTTGCATCGGGATGGCGCGGCAAGTTCTCAAGGTCCGATAGAGACGCCCGCGGCACCTGAATACCTCAGCCTTCCTTTGGTTACAAATGCCGGTTTTCACGTGGAGCGTTCTGATCGGACCATGAGCTAAGGGGCGTTGCGTACAGCAGTAGCCGCAACTAGGGACCATCGTGCATAAAGGAGTACAGCAATGAACGGGCAAGATCATCCCTTCCTCTGCGATCATATGGTGAGGGCTCATAAACTCTGTCTTCAACTCAATGACATCATGATGCTCATAAATTCAAGCCATGATATCGATGAGATTCTTCACGAGGTTGTGCAGGCATCATGCAAGACATTAGGCTGCGAATCGGCGCGGATTGCCATGCGGGAGGGTGACAACTGGGTAATAAGGTATGTAAGCAACCTACCGAACGATCTGATCGGACGATCCTTCACTGACGAAGACCTCCCGCACGCGGCACTTGCCATGACAACAAGAATGCCTGTTGCCATTGATGATGCTTTGAATGATGACAGGACGAATGCTGAGATGATGAAATCCCTCGGTATCAAGTCGGTAATGGTGCTTCCCCTGGTAGAGAAAGACGCAGTAATCGGCACGCTGTTGTTCGGTTACCATTCCCGGGCCGTATCCTTTACAGACGCCGAAACGGATTACGCTGAAAGAATGGCCACGGGAGTTGCCATCGCACTTCAGAGCGCCCGCCTGTACCAGGATTTGGCAGAGTCCAAAAGGCTCAGCGATGCCCTCAACGAGATCGATACCGTCCTTTATTCCACTAACGATTACGACGCCATAATGAACAAGATGCTGCAACTGGCGACCGAGGTCATCGGCGCCGAAACCGCGGTGATCTTTTCAAAAGATGGCGACAGGTGGACCGTGCGGTACGAATACAAGCTCCCCGTGTCGCTCGTCGGACAGACCTTCAGCAACACCGAGGTGATGCATACAGCCGTGACTGCCGAGACCAAAAGATCGTTGGTGGTACAGGATGCGCTGAATTGCCCGGAAATAGATCAGAAATTCGTCGAAATGCTCGGCATCCGCTCCCTCCTTGATTTTCCATTGATCCTGAAAGGGGAGGTTGTCGGCGACCTCACATTTCATTATCATTCCAGCCCTGTCCCGTTCAATGAGAGACAGGTCGAATTCGTCCGCAAGCTGCAGATCTCCATTTCTCTGGCTCTTGAAAACGACCGGTTACTCGACACATCGAGGCAGAGGGAATCGATGCTGAAAGAGGCCGAGAAACTTGGCAAGTCCGGCTACTTCAAATACGACGTAATCACTCGCAAGATAATCTGGTCTGAAGGGGTGTTTCACATTTTTGGACGCGATCCGGCACTTGGAGAGCCCACGGTTGAAGAGTTTTTTGATTTGTACTCGGTTGATCCGGGGCAAGAAAAGATGCGGGAACTGGTGGGAAACCGGGAAACAACCGAATTAGACGCGAAGATGACACGCGGCGATGAGGCCTGCTTTTTCCATTTTGTCATACGTTCAGTGAAGGACGACAAAGGCGACGTGGTGGCTTTCATGGGCACCATTCAGGATATAACGGAACGAAAGCGGAACGAAGAGGCTCTGCGGCTGAGCGAGCAACATATGTACTATGCCACGACGGCGGCCGGCATCGGCTTGTGGAATTGGGATTTGACTACCAACGAAATGGTCTGGAGCGAGAGATGCATGGAGCTCTTTGGTCGTCCCCCCGATCAGCTCATGACGTACCAGGCATTGATGGAAACGCTCGATGAGGAAGAACGACAGCGCGCTGAAGAAGTAGTTCGTAAGGCGCTGCAGGAGAAAACGGATTATGTTGCCGAGCTGCGGATCGTCCTGCCTGACGGCAAAGTACGCTGGATCATGAGCAAGGGACACGGTTATTACGATGACCGGGGCGAGCCGACCAGCATGCACGGTATTACCATGGACATCACCGATCGCCTGCGCCTGGACCAGGAGATCAAGAGACTGAACATGGAACTGGCAGCGCGAGCAGCTGAACTGGAAACTGCCAACAAGGAACTGGAAGCATTCAATTACACGGTTGCTCACGATTTGCGCGGTCCGTTGAATACTATCGGCTTGTACTTACAGACGATTCAGCAGCTGCACTGTGCGGAACTCGACGAGACCTGCGGAGATTATCTAACGGGAGGGTATAAAAACGTCCAGCGCATGAGTGATCTGATAGATGTCCTGCTGGAATTCTCGAAACTGTCAAGTGTCGAGCCTCAACGGGAGAATGCCGACATCAGTGCAATGGCGCGCGAGATTGTCGATGAACTGAAGCGCACGAGCCCGGAGCGCCACTACGCCTTCCGTATCGCGGACGGAATCATTGTGAACGGTGACCCGAAGCTACTCAGGGTGGCTCTGAACAACCTCCTCCGTAACGCGTGGAAGTACACCGGCAAGAAGGAGGAGGCGGTCATCGAAGTAGGTGCAACGGAGCTCTGCGGTAAACGGGTATATTTTGTCAGGGACAACGGACAGGGATTCGACCAAGCGGACACAGGCAAGCTCTTCACGCCCTTCCAGCGCCTCCCGGGCGCCGAAGAGTTTCAAGGCTCCGGAATCGGCCTGGCAACGGTGGAGCGTATTATCCAGCGACATGGTGGCAAGGTCTGGGCGGAGGGAGAACCGGACCGAGGGGCATGCTTCTACTTCACCCTTTCAGCGGACTGAGTTCCACCCGGGGATTGACGGGGAGAATAGCATGTCACCGAATAATCCGCTACGGCCACAACTCCCCAGAGCTATACGGCCCCGGCGTGTCTGCTGGTTCAATTCTCGGAGGATTCCAGACCGGTTTGCGTAGATCGCGAATCTTATTAAGCACCAGCCCCCCTCCTCTCCACAAAATATTTATTTTTCAGATACTTGCATTCCGCTAAATAAAGGTTAATCTCGTATGATCTGCCTGGCTGACGGATAGCGACACACGAAAGGAGGTGTCGATGCGTAAACTGAAAATCGACTTGACTGGTAAAGATGCTACGTTTCTCAGCAATACCAATCGATACTGCAACGGGTTGTTTAACCTTGAGTTGTACAGGACCCGTCCAGACAAAGTACCTTCTCTTGAGCAGTTGAAGGAAGGTATCAACCGCTTCCAGCTGGCATACGAAGCTGCCTTAAACGGAGACCGCGTCGAGGCCTCCAAGCGTAAGAAGGCTCGCACGGACCTTACCGCGATGTTCGAGAAGGCCCTCCACTTCCTTGAATCGGTAGCAGATGAGGATGACATACCGGCATTGCTTCAAGCTGGATTCGAGGTGCCTCGTGCAGCCCGGAGAAAAACGATGATCGCACCGTCAACGGGATAAAACAGGCACAGGAAGTTCTGCACTAATGAACACCGAAGCATCGAATGGCGAGGATGGGAGTTCCGGACTGATACGCTAGTTCCTATCAAGGTCCGGATGTCCTCGTCGAACTGTCTGTCAGCTAAAGCAGCTTAAATGGTTATTCCTGCTGGCCCGGGACCCCCTCCCCCATGATTCGGGCTCGGTTCCCGGGCATTTTCAACGACCGTTGTTCGAGCCACAGTCCGCCAAAGAACAGCGCATGCCTATCTGGCCGAATACGTACCTGGTTATATTTCGCGATACCCGTCTTTTGTTTCGTGACACCCATCTTTCATTTCGTGGTACCCGTCTTTCGCTTCGTGGTACCCGTCTTTCGCTTCGTGGTACCCGTCTTTCGCTTCGTGGTACCCATCCTTCGCTTCGCGGTACCCATCGTTCATTTCGCGGTACCCATAGTTCATTTCGCGGTACCCATAGTTCATTTCGCGGTACCCATCTTGTCTTTCTTGGTACCCATCCTTCGCTTCGCGACACCCATCTTTCGCTTCGTGACACCCATCTCTAATTTCGTGGCACGCACCTTTTACCAGATGGTCCTCTCCTTCAAGCAGAGGATGGTCACCTTTCCACAAGACACAGGTAGCGTCAACTTCGATCTCGCCCAAAAAGGGGGGTTCGTCCTCTGCGGCGCCGGGCAGCAGCACCTCGCTCCTCCTGCAGCCCGTGGAAAGCAGCAAGCGGATCGCCGCCACCGACAGCCGGTCCTCCTCTCCGTCCTCTCCGTCCCCTCCAGCGCCCACCGTCTCTGCCGCGTCGAATTCATGCTTCAAACTTGTCATCACCTAGCACCTGTGCTAACGTACTCTCATCAAAAGCAAAGGACTTATATCATGCCAACGGTAAGTATTTTCTATGGCATCATAATACGTATGTTTTTTGATGAGCATGCTCCGCCTCATTTCCATGCGGAGTACGGTGAATTCAAGGCAACAATTGGTATCCGCGAGTTGGGCATCCTCACCGGCTTCCTGCCCAGACGGGCACAAGAGCTTGTGTTGGACTGGGCAGAACTCCACCAAACCGAGTTGCTGATCGATTGGGACTTGTGCCCACCAACAGCCGACCCCCATCGCCCCCCTGAAGTAGGAGGTATCGTTATGTACTGGGATGTCATTTCCGCCACCGTTACCAACCACCTTGAATTTTCCGTTACCTTCGCTGACGGTCTTTCCGGGCGGGTGAAACTGTTGCCGACTCATCTGCACGGTGTGTTTGCGCCTCTCGGGGACCCTGATATGTTCAACCGTCTCCAGGTATCCGACGGATTTGTCTCCTGGCCAGGAAATATCGATCTAGCCCCCGATGCAATGTACGAGGCCATTCGTCGTGACGGCGAGTGGCTACTTGACTGACACCCGACCTCAAAAATCCGCCTGGGGTTTCAATACTGCACCTGCTTCGGGAGCGGTGGGCGGAGGTTCGGTCCACACACTCGCAAAGTTGCGGGGGACGCCCCTTCCATCCTGCGCAATTCGCTAAAAACAAACCACCTCAATACCCAAAGTGACGCCCCCTTCTGGGCCTACCCAAGATCCACCTATCATGCCTCACTCAAGTGGCCTAGAAGTTGCGCTGTCTCGAAGGGGTGCCCCCTCAGACTGGCTCTGGTGCGTCATCCTTCCACGGCGACGGTGGGTTGCGACTGGCAGCCGATCCACAAGGAGCCTGCGGATTCGTGATATCATTGAGGAGGCAAGGCGCAGATACGGGACACGACGGAAAAGTCGGGAATAATTACCGAATCTATACACTCCTTGGGGCTAAACCAAAATGCCTGTACCTTGCGTTCTTCGCGCGCAGTTCTTCGTGTCCTTTGCGTAACAGCTTTTACACTGAAAATTGACGCTATGAGGTGTAAGGGAAAAGGGGACCAGAAATGATCAAAGGCATTCTTCTTGATCTCAGTGGGACGCTCCACGTTGGTGACACACCCATACCGGGTGCGGTTTCGGCGGTGCGACGCCTACAAAAGGTAGGAATACCGCTACGCTGCGTCACCAACACCTCCCGCAAGACCCGCAACACCTTGCATCATGACCTGGGCCGTATGGAGTTCGACATCGCGCTGGAGCAGATATTCACCGCGCCTCTGGCGGTGCGGCGCTACCTGGAACGACACGGTCTGCGCCCCTACCTGCTGGTGCACCGCAATCTGGTGCCAGAGTATCAGGGGCTTAGCCGGGAGAATCCTGACGCCGTCGTGGTCGGAGACGCCGAGGACGACTTCACCTATCGCAATATGAACCAAGCCTTCAGGCTCCTCAAAGGAGGAGCGCGGCTTTTGGCCACTGGCCGGACCCGATGTTTCGAGGGAGCCGAAGGGCTGGAACTTGACGCGGGGCCTTTTGTCGCAGCGCTGGAGTATGCGGCCGAGACCAGCGCGATCGTGCTCGGCAAACCTGCGACCGGTTTTTTCCTGGCAGCGGCAGCGGAACTCGGGCTTCCCCCCTCGGAATGTGTCATGGTCGGTGACGATGCCGAATACGACATTGCAGCCGCCCTGGCGCTAGGGTTTAAGGGGATGCTGGTGCAGACCGGGAAGTACCGGGAAGGAGACGAGGCGAAGATACCTCGTGATTTCATGCTGGCGAAGGATATCGCGGCAGCCGTGGAGGAACTTATCATCAGCATCGACCGCGGCGAGTAGCTCTTCCTTGCCGACCCCAAGGCGCAGCAGGAGATGGCTGAGAAGTCTACCCCTCCCCCTGCATACATGTAACCATTGACACAAGCTGTTGACTAGCATAGTATTTTTTATACATCTTCCCTCTGGGAGGGCTCGATGCCTGTTCCATGGATTGCCCCCCTTCAGTGAGGCAACACATGTCAATCGATGTTGTAAATGTTTACCCAAAAGCAGATTTTAAACTTGATCTGGTATATGCAAATGGCGAGCAGCGCCGGTTTGACATGAAGCCATTGCTCTCCATTAAGCCATGGACCCGGATCGCCGATCAGCAGATATTCGAGCAGGCTCGTGCTGAATATGGCACGGTGGTTTGGCCTGGAGAAATTGATATTGCGCCAGAAACACTCTATGACGATTCAGTACCATTCTAGCTGGGCCTGTCTAGCCGCCCCCCTGCTCTGCCCCCCCTGCTGCTCCCTAAAAGGTCGGAGTCATGCTGCTCCTTGCCCCGCCCCCTACCAACCCGGATATCGAACGTTTGCTGGATCGTTAATCAGCCGAAGACACCTGACGCAGTGTGGTAATGTCTCGTAATGGCGGTGCCCCAAACATGCGGTTGTATTCACGGCTGAACTGCGAAGGGCTCTCGTAACCGACGTGAAACGCTGCGGTCGCGGCATCGAGATGTTGGGTCAGCATCAGACGCCTGGCCTCTTGCAAGCGCAACTGCTTCTGGAACTGCACCGGACTTAGAGCGGTCATCGACCTGAAGTGGTGATGAAACGTCGAACTGCTCATGCGTGCCTGCGCAGCGAGCTCGTCGATACGCAGCGGTCGCGTGAAGTTGGTTTTCAGCCAATCTATTGCCTGCGCTATCTGTTGACTGCTTCCCGCCAAGGCGATCTGGCGCAGACGCGTACCCTGATCCCCCTGAAGTAAACGGTAGATGATTTCCCGCTGGATGATCGGCGCAAGGATCGGAATGTCCTGCTGGTCGGCAAACAGGTCGATCAACCGTTGAAACGCGCCGAGCAGCGGCAACGTCACCTCCCCGGTCGCCATTCCACGCTCTGAGCGCTGCGCAGGCGGCGGAGGGAGATTGCTGTCCACCATCAGTTGCGAGATCTCGCGCTGATCGAGCTTCAACTTGAGCCCCAGGTAGGGTCTCTCCGGGCTAGCCTCAACGATCTGCACAACGGTGGGCAGATGCACGGACGTGATCAAATAATGGTGCGCGTCATACAGATACCTGTCATCTCCGAGCAGCACTCGCTTGGCCCCTTGCGCCACCAGACAAATGCTCGGTTCGTACATGCCGCTAATCGGTTCGGTCGGTTGGTCCCGTCGATAGAGCGACAATCCGGGAACCGCGGTGACGTGCTGCTCTCCATTCTCGGTCCATCGGGCAATGCTCTTCCTCAAAGCTTCGAGCGCAACTTCCATATCGTTATCCTCAAATCCCTGCACAAAGGCCTGTTTTATCATCTACTTCTCCTGCTGCATACTACCCTACCCCGCTTCGCGCTTCAACAATTATTGGGTGTGTCGTAGAATCAGGCAAGAAATGAACAGGATTGATCTACCTGCTTTGCTCTTTCAGAGGTACGATATGATCATTAAGAAGATGGCACATGGATGTGGGCAACGTATAATTTATCCCGATTAGCGTCGATCTTCACTAAACCCTCTCCCTCCGGGAGAGGGNNCTCTCCCGGAGGGAGAGGGGACTTCTTGGATGCCGTTCACTGAAGATGGGTGCTAATCGGGTACCTTATTGCGGCCCAGTCGGCCAACCGGCGAAAGGAGAAAAAATGCAAAAGCATAAATTGGGCAGAAGCGGCCTGGAAGTTTCCGCTCTCGGGTTGGGCTGCATGGGG
>DNRQ01000088.1 GCA_003499925.1 Geobacter sp. | reverse complement strand
GGAAGATTGACGCTAATCAGGTTGAGTTAAGGTCAGTGCCAATATCCCGCACGCTGCGCAAGCCCCTCTCCCTTGACTTGTCAGCCGTAGCCTGGGCGAAGGCTGATGGGAGAGGGATGGGGAGAGGGGAAAATGCGGCACCCGAGCAGAATAGAACCAAAATCTGTTTGAACCAGAGAAAAGGAGCAACGGGCATGGCAATCGGATGGAGCAGCGATTTGGCGACCGGCGTCGAGGCGATCGACAACCAGCACAGGGAGATTTTCAACAGGGTCGACAGGCTTTCCGCGGCCTGCAGCGAGGGGAAGGGGAAGGACGAGGTGTTGCGGCTACTTCTGTTCCTCGAGGGTTACGTGAAGGAGCATTTCGCCGCCGAGGAAAGGTTGCAATTGAGGCACGCCTACCCGAAGTATGACGCCCACAAGTCGCAGCACGCGCGCTTCATCACCGACCTGGCCCGACTCACGGGGGAATTCAAGGCCGTGGGGGCCACGCTGTCGCTCGTGATCATGGCCAACAAGACGCTCACCTCCTGGCTGGTGCAGCACATCGCCGGCACCGATACGGAGTTCGCCAGGTATCTGCGCGAGGAAGCCGGCGCCTGAGGTGGGCGGAAATCTTCCGCAAACTGCACAAGCACCCCCTCCCCCGCTCCCACTGCCATTAAGTTACCCGATAGCGTCAATCTTCAGTGAGCTGGGTCACCCCCAATCTCCCCCCTTTGCAAAGGGGGGCGGGGGGGATTTAGCCCAGGTCGCCATAGAGCGCATGTTGCGACAGTGCTAAAATCCCCCTTTGCAAAGGGGGACTTTCTGCGCCAACCATCGATACTGAAGATCAGCACTAATCAGGTTGTTAAGCTCCTACCTGCTGCTCGCTCCCCCCTCCCTTGATGGGAGGGGGGGAATCTATTATCCCTGGGGCGGCTTCTGCCCGGCTGCGGGCTCCGGCTTGCGTGCGGCATCCTTCCCCTGCTCGCGAAACGGCTTCTTATGCCTTGAGCGCGGCCGTACCCGTTCGCCCGGCACGGCCTTCGCCTGCGCCGTTTTGTTCAGGCTTTGCCCCGGGCTTGCCGCCGGTTTCCCCTGATTTTGCGCCTGCCGGCCCTGGTTCTTCTGCGGCTGCTCTTTTGCGGCAGGCTCGGGGCGGTTGGGCGACTTGAGTCTGGCAATCAGATCCCGGGCCCAATCCAGATCCCCGTCGCAGCACTCCTGAGCCACAAACTGCAGGTCCTCCGGGGTGGTCTTGGTGGACTTGATCCTGAACAGCCTCTCTATCAGATCCCTGGACCAGAAATACTCCCGGATGTATTTTTTGCCGTCTATCTCATCGTAGCTGTAGTCGGTGCAAGGAACCACGCTTTTGAGCCACTCCGCCGACACTTTGAGCCGCGCCGAGGCCGGGCCCTTTTCATGATGATCCCCTTCGGGCGTTTTGCGCAGCACGGTCTTGCCGGCCACCGCCGGTTCGGCCGGGGCCGACTCTTCCACCAGACGCGTCAGATAACCCGCAAGATCCTCCAGCGCACCGTCGTTCAACTGGGTAGCCGCGATCTTGGAGGTGTGAGCTACGCCTGGACGATCTACGCTGAAAGAGACGGTAGGATCACTGTCGCCTTCCTGGTGAGATATGCTGACCTCAAGATCGAAGCCCCCCTCGGAAAGTTGCTCCGCCAGCTCACCATCCACGGCATCGAGGAGTTCATTGGCCAAAGTTTTCATGAGGGGCCCGTCCTGCGGCCTGAAATAGGCGTGCCCGTGCAGGCTCGACAAGCGATCGGATATGGTTTTGAGGTGTTTAGATGTCATGATGTGATCCCGTCCGTTGCCGTATCGTGTATTTTACGCCTGCTCCCCGCCCCGGATGCCGCAGTACAGCAGGGCCAGAGCGGTCGCTTGGGCGCGCCCGGCGCTTTGCGCGCCGGGTCCATTTTCAGCAATTTTCTACCCTAGCATAATGAAGAGGTCTCGCCTACCTATCATTTTTTAATCTGGCCGTCACTCCCCGGAGAAGCCGTCACAACAGCCCCATCTGCAGGCCCCGCCTTGCTTTGGCGGAAAAAAAAGGGAGCCATTGGCTCCCACTTTTCCTGCGGTATTAAACAACACAACACAAGGCTTCATCTGCACGCCGGACATCCAAAATACTTCATTGCATCCAAAAAGATAACATCACAAAAGATCACATCTGCATTAAATGATCACATCACAAAAGATCACATCTACATTACATAGCAAAAAAACATCTTCATTACATAAAATAGGACACTAGAACAGTTCATTACATCCAAAGAGATAACATCACATCAAAGAGATAACATCACATCTGCATTACATAAAATAAGAGACCTGAATAATTCATCACATCCAAAGAGACAGCATCGCAACATTCACAAGAGCAGGAAACACTACTTAGCCATTGCCTGGTACAACTGGGCCGGCAGAAACGGTTTGCGGACGATGCTGTGCCCGCCCATTTCAAGGGGAACGGCACTATAGTTCGAAAGGCCGCCGCTGCAAAAGATGATCCGGGCGCTGTCGGCTACGGCGCATATCTCGCGTGCCGCCTCGACACCGGTTTTAAACGGCATGTCTATGTCCATTATGGTTATGTCCGGAAGGTGCTCGTGGTATTTCTCCACTGCCTCCACTCCATTGGCGGCTTCCGCCACTATGATGTAGTCTCCTTTCTCAATGAGGTGACGCAGCATCAGCCTTATATCAGCTACATCGTCAACTATCAGCACCCTTCTCTTCATGTCACGCCTCATAGCATCAAATAGCAAACCCCACTCCCGGATGACCGCGTCACAAAGGATACGCCTCTACCGAATGCCTAAACTGTGCCGAATCAGCCAGCAGGACGAAGTTCTTCAAAATCCTCCTGCACAGGCGGAATTCATTAGGGGGAAAGCTCCCCTACTTCCGGATAAACGGCTGCAATCACGCGAAAACCGGGCAGGACGGGAGTTGAAACGTTAACCTGCAGCGCTCCCGCCAGCAGGACCTCCCAGCCGCGTTACCGCGGCAACCATTTCAGCCTTGGACCCGGACCTGGGCCAAATGGCCGGATGGACGCCAAATAGCGGCACAATCGGCACTCCGCCGTCCCCTCCCCTCCCATGAGCAGCGCATTAAAGCATCTTGCTTTTGCAGACACAGCCATTAGAATATCTTAAGTTTATTTTCGGACACAGCAGGAGTTCGGGAGGCAGCCCTGAGCCCGACCCCAGGGAGGATTTCATGAAGAAAGCTGAGGTGAAAAGTTTCGCCAGCCCCGACGAGGTCAGGGAGTTCCCGCTAGGAAAACTGGAACTGGTAACGGTTGGAGGCGCCACGATAGGTCGTGCCACCCTTCAGCCCGGGTGGCGCTGGGCCACCTCGGTGCAGCCGATTGCCAAGACCTTGAGCTGCGAGGCGCCGCACTTCCAGTATCACGTCTCGGGAATGCTACGGATCGCCATGGATGACGGCAGGGAGTTCGATTGCAAGGCCGGCGACATCTCTCTGCTGCCGACCGGGCACGATGCCTGGGTGGTGGGAGACGAACCGGTGGTGATAGTCGACTTCCAGGGGATGATCGATTACGCCAGGCCGACCGGGTAGATGGGAGAGCCAGCCGCAGCCAGGCCCGCCGCGCGCCGATCGGGGAGCACCGCTGGAGCGCTGTTTCTCGGGGCGCTGCTCTCGGCGTTGCTCCTCCCCTCCCTGGCGCGGGCGCACGGACCGCAGGACCTGGTCCTTGCGCAGGTCGGCGTGGACGAGAAGCTGGGGGCGCGCCTCCCGACCGAGCTCCCCTTTCTCGATCAGAGCGGGGAGAGGGTGCAGCTTTCCCGCTACTTCACCGGCGGCCCCGTCATCCTCACCCTTAACTACTACGCCTGCCCGACCCTCTGCCCGCTGGTTTTCGGCAACATGGTCCGGACCCTGGGCAAGCTGGGGGGGCTCGCGCTCGGCAGGGATTTCCGGATCGTCACCGTCAGCATCGATCCTGCCGAGACGCAGGCCCGGAGCGCGGACAAATCCGCAAGAACATACGCCATGCTGGGCGGCACACCGGCCCCCGGGACGGCATGGCCTTTTCTCAGGGGGAGCCGATCCTCGATCGAGCGCCTCGCGCAGAGCGTCGGGGTACGCTACAGCCGGGTGGGTAGCGGCGATTTCGCCCATCCCAATGTGATCATCATCGTCACGCCGGACGGGCGGGTTTCGCGTTACCTGTACGGGCTGGAGCAGGCGCCGCAGGACCTGAAGCTCGCCCTGATCGAGGCCTCCGGGGGGCGCATCGGCAGCTCGCAGCTCATTAACAAGGCGCTTTTGTACTGCTTCCATTACGACCCGGTCGGGAAGAAATACGTGCTTTTGGCCTCCCGCGTCATGACGGTCGCCATGCTGGGGATCCTGATGCTGACGCTTGGGCTGCTCGCCGTGCTCTGGAGAAGGGAAACCTGATCGTTCCCCCTCTGGCAGCTGCCGGCAGTAACAAAAGGGGAGATGCATGCCTGACCAAAGCGCCCTGTTCGGAGCCGAGGCCTCGCTGGCGAGCGGTGACGTGGATGGGGTTTTCCTCTTCATCCTCGCCATCGCCGGTTTCTTCTTCATCCTGACCCAGGGGCTCCTGTTCTATTTCGCCATCCGCTATCGCAGGAAGAAGGGAGAGGAGGCGGCCGACACTCCCTACATCACCGGGAACCAGACGCTGGAGGTGATCTGGATCGTGATCCCGTCCCTGCTGCTGGTCGCCATCTTCGCCTACGGACTCTTTGTCTTCATCAAGATGACCACGCCGATCCCCGGGGCCGCCGAGATCCAGGTCACCGCCTCCCAGTTCCAGTGGAGCTTCAAGTACCAGGACGGACGTACCTCGGTAAACGAGCTGAGGCTCGCGCTCGGCCAGCCGGTCAAGCTGATCATGACCTCGCGCGACGTGATTCACAGCCTTTTCATTCCCGACTACCGGCAGAAGCAGGACCTGTTGCCGGGACGCTACACCTACCTCTGGCTGCTCCCCAAGAAGACGGGAACCTTCGACATCTACTGCGCGGAATACTGCGGCACCGGCCACTCGCTGATGAGGGCGACCCTGATCGTCATGCCGCTGGTCGAGTACGACAACTGGGTGCAGGGCGAGCGCAAAAAGCTGCAGGCGGGGACGCTGTCGTTGGCGGACCGGGGGAAGGCGCTCTTCGAGAGCAGCGGCTGCCTCGGCTGCCACAGCCTGGACGGCACCCCCAAGGTGGGCCCGACCCTGAAGGGGGTATTCGGCAGGAGGGTGCAGCTGGCCGACGGAAGATCGGTCCGGGCGGACGAGGAATACCTCCGCGCATCGATCGTCGAGCCCAATGAGGATATCGTAAAGGGGTTCCAACCGATCATGCCGGCCTACCGGGCGACACTGAAGGGCGATGACTTGGCGGCCGTCATCGCATACCTGAAAACGCTGCAGTGAGGGAAACGCCGATGTCCAATGAAGGGATCGCCACCACGCAGCCCCAACCGGACTACCTGGCAGCAAGGGGGTTCCGCTCCTGGGCCTTCACCCACGACCACAAGCGGATCGGCGTCATGTACCTCATCACCACGCACTTCTTCTTCCTGGTGGGGGGGGTCATCGCCATGGCGCTGCGCCTGAAGCTGCTCTCCCCGGGGCCGGCGCTTTTCAGCGACCATGCCTACAACGTCCTCTTCACCCTGCACGGCGCCATGATGATCTTCCTTTTCATCATCCCGGCCATCCCCTCATCGCTGGGGAACTTCTTCATCCCGCTTCTGATCGGAGCGCGAGACGTCGCCTTCCCCCGGCTGAACCTGTACAGCTACTGGATCTTCGTGGTGGGAGTCGTGGTGACCGTCGCCTCGCTGCTGAGACCGATCGATACCGGCTGGACCTTTTACACCCCCTACTCCGCACAAAGCTCCAGCGCGGTCACCGCCCTCTCGCTCGGCCTGTTCCTGGTCGGCCTCTCCTCCATCCTCACAGGGCTCAATTTCATCGTCACCATCCACACCATGCGGGCTCCCGGCATGAGCTGGTACCGGATGCCGCTCTTCATCTGGGGCATGTACGCGACCAGCGTGATCCAGGTGCTGGCAACGCCCGTGATCGGCATCACCTTCGTGCTGCTCATCGCCGAGAGGGTCTTCGGGGTGGGGTTCTTCGATCCTGCCAAGGGTGGCGACCCGCTGTTATTCCAGCACTTTTTCTGGTTCTACTCGCATCCGGTGGTCTACGTCATGATACTTCCCGCCATGGGGATCATCTCCGAGGTGATCCCGGTCTTCGCCAGGAAGCCGATCTTCGGCTACAAGGCGATCGCCTACTCGGCGCTCGCCATAGCCTTCATCGGCTTCCTGGTCTGGGGACACCACATGTTCGTGAGCGGCATGTCCACCCCGGCCGCCGTGATCTTCTCCTTTCTCACCTTCTTCGTCGCCGTTCCGACCGGCATCAAGATCTTCAACTGGATCGCCACGCTCTACCGCGGCTCGATCTCGCTCGATTCGCCCATGCTCTACGCGCTCACCTTCATCTTCCTCTTCATCATCGGCGGCCTGACCGGGCTCTTCCTGGGCTCCCTCGCCACCGACGTGCACGTCACCGACACCTACTTCCTGGTGGCCCATTTCCACTACACCATGATGGGGGGGACCATCATGGGGCTCTTCGCCGGGCTGCACTACTGGTTCCCTAAAATCACCGGCCGGATGCTGCACGAGGGGTGGGCGAAACAGGCCTGGTGGCTGATCGTCACCGGGTTCAACGTCACCTTCTTCCCCATGTTCATCCTGGGGATGCAGGGGATGCCCAGGCGCTTTTCGCAGTACCCGGAAAAGTACCAGCCGCTCAACATCGTGGCGACGGTAGGCTCCTGGTTTCTCTTCCTCGGCATCCTGATCATGTTCGCAAACTTCGTCCGCTCCCTGCGCAGCGGCGCCCGCGCCCCGGACAACCCCTGGCAAGGGCTCACCCTGGAATGGAGCGTCCCCTCGCCTCCTCCGGTGGAAAATTTCGAGGAGATCCCGACGGTGACCGACTGGCCCTACGGCTACGGCAGCAGATCGAGGAGCGGACGTGACGAGTAGCCGGGAAATGCACAAAGGGGCGCCGGTCCCGGCGAGGCTCGGCATCTGGGCCTTTCTCGCCACCGAGCTTTTGCTCTTCGGCGGGCTGTTCACCGTGTACGTGGTGTTCCGCCTCGAATACCCCGAGCTGTTCCACCGGGAGCACCTGAAGCTGGACCGGGTCATGGGTGCCCTGAACACCGTTTTGCTCCTGACCAGCAGCCTCACCATGGCGGTCGGCATCGCCGCGATCCGGAGGGGGAGGCAGTGGGTACTGCAGATATCGCTGCTGCTCACCCTGGCGCTTGCCGCAGGCTTCCTCGGCATCAAGTACCTTGAGTGGAGCGGGGATTTCAGGCACGGCCTGTTCCCCGAGAGCAACCTGTTTTTCGGGCTCTACTTCATGATGACCGGGCTGCACGGCCTCCACGTCGTGCTCGGGATGCTGGTGATGGTGTGGCTTTTGAGGCGCGCGCGGCGTGGCGATTTCTCGGACCAGTACAACACGCCGGTCGAGGTGACCGGGCTCTACTGGCATTTTGTCGACCTGGTATGGATCTACCTGTTCCCCCTGCTCTACCTGATCGGCTGAGGTGGCTATGGCAGCGTATCGAAACTACGTAATCGTATGGGCGGTGCTGCTGATGCTGACCGCCGCGACAGTGGGGGTTTCCTATCTTGACCTCGGCCTTTGGAACGCCGGCGTCGCACTCGGCGTCGCCTCGTTCAAGGCGGCGCTGGTCGCGCTCTACTTCATGCATCTGCGCCACGAGATCAAGCTGGTGCTGGCTTTTGCCCTCTTTCCGCTGCTGATACTCGGGCTCATCATCACAGGAACGCTGACCGACACGCTGTACAGGTAATGCAACCCGGAGGTGTCACATGCTAGGGCGGATAACAGCCGGACTCTTCTTCGTACTGCTCATCTGGGGGAACCTGGTCGCCGGAATGGAGGCGGGGCTCGCCTGCCCCGACTGGCCGCTTTGCCAGGGGAAATTCCTGCCCCCCCTGCGGGTCGACATCTGGATGGAGTTCCTGCACCGCGTGCTCGCCGCCCTGGCGGCAATCTCCCTGCTCCTGCTGGCACGCCGGAGGATGGCGCATTACCGGGGATTGCAGAGGGCGATCCCGGTCGCAGCGCTCGCCCTGGTCGCCGTGGAGATCGGCATCGGGGGGGCCGTGGTGCTTCTGGGGCTGCCGGTGCAGCTCACCACGGTACATTTCATGATCGGGCTGGCCCTGTTCCTGCTCGTCCTCTACATGGCATCGTGCGACGAAACGACGGGTCCGGCGCAGCTCTCGCTCACCGGGTATGCCGGGCCGCTTTTCTGCGTCATGCTGCTGGTCTTTTCCCAGGCGTCGCTTGGCGCCTATCTGCGCCACTCCGGGTCCGGGCTCGCCTGCCCCGACTTTCCGGCCTGCCGTGGCGAGATCATTCCGGCACTCTGGGACACCCCCACCACGACCAACTTCACCCACCGCCTGCTCGCCATGGGAACGCTCTGCACCACCATCCTGCTCTACCTCGCCTCGCTGCTGGACAAGCGCCTGAAAAAACGGCACTCCGAGCTTTTTTCCCTGGCCTGCCTGGTGGCGCTGCAGATCGGGATCGGCGCAGCCGTGGTCAAGTCGGGGCTGAGCTATCCGATCACCTCGCTGCATCTCGCTCTGACGCTCGCCATCATCGGGCTCACTCTGCGGATCTGGCTGTTGCAGATGGGCGAGCCGAGCGGAGCCGGCAAATGATCAGCTCCGCCACCGGAAACAGGCTGAAGGAGTCGCCGGGGCTGTTCAACCTGTGCTGCGCGCTCTTCGTCCTGTCCAAACCGGGAATCGTGGCAGCGGTCACGTTTTCGGGATTCACCGGCATGGTGGTGGCCGGCAGGGGTCTCCCGGAGCCCGGGATCGGGGTTCCCTGCCTGGCCAGCCTGCTCCTGATGTCGGCAGGCTCCGCAGTGACCAACAGCGTGCTGGATCGCCGGATGGACGCGCAGATGGAGCGCCTGACCCTGCGCAGCGCCGCTCTCAGGCAGGTGGGAGCAGGCCCCGCCCTTGCGGCCGCGCTCGGGCTGACCAGCGCCGCAGTCGCGATTGCCGCGGCACTGCTCAGCACCAGAACCGCACTGCTCCTTATTGCCGCGGCATTGAGCTACACGCTTTACTACACGCTATTTCTGAAGCGCCACACGCACTGGGCGGCCGTCATGGGGGGACTCCCCGGCGCGTTCCCGGCCTTGATCGGACATGCCGCCGTAGCAGCCCGCCCCGATTGGACCAGCCTTGCGCTCTTTCTGATCATGCTCCTCTGGCAGCCGCCACACTTCTGGCTCCTGTCGTTGTCCCACCGGGAAGAGTACCGGGCGGCCGGGGTACCGATACTGCCGCTGGTCAAGGGGGAAAGATTCACCAAATCCTGCATCTACCTCGGGATAGCCGCCCTGATCCCGGCAAGCGTGCTGCTTCGCTTCGGGGGACCCTGCTCAACCGGATACGCTGGCTGCGCGCTCCTTCTGGGGATCTGCTACCTTCTCGCCTGCCGCTTCCTCATGGCCAACGGCGCCAGGTATCGCGAGGCGTTCAGGTGCTCCATCGCCTACATCCTGCTGCTGTTCACCCTCATCATCGTCGACATCTGCCTCTGAACCCTCTTTCAGGAGCAGGCGCAACAGTTGTACAATCTAATCCAGGAAAGGAGGACGTCATGGTGAGATTTTATGATCCGAAGGACGAGGCAGATCTGGCGCGGGTCGAGGCGGTGCTGCTAAAGGGCGGGATCGAGTATTTCGTCGCCGCGCCGCCGGCAGGCGCAGGAACCACCCGGCAGATAGAGGTAGCGGAGGAAGACGTCCCGAAGGCTGAGGAACTCCTGCTGCAGAGCGCCGCAAAGGGCTGAATCCTCCTGCAGCCGGCCCTACCCCAAGGGGCGGTCCGAATGTGCATCCGCTGAAAACGCCATCACGCTGTCAACCCTGACCTCGAGCCTCCACTGCACCTGCGGCATGCCGGAAGGCTCAACGCCGGGGAGGTAGCCGTCGAGAAGCGCCGTATCCTCAGCCTTCTCGACGCGACCGGTGAACTGGTAACCGTTTCCCGTGGCCGGGTCGGCAATGGCCACGGCGATGCTCGGATTTTCCTGCAGGTTTCGCAGCGTCGTCAGGCAAAACCATGCCTCGAAAACCAGCAGGTCAGGATGTGAAACCGACACACCCCTCCCGGCTGCCAGATGGGGATGTCCCTTTGCGTCAGCCGTGGCGACAAAAGCATGCCCCACCTTTTCGGCGAAGAGTTTAATACCCTCTGTAATCATATTCACGTATCTCCTTTTGCCTAGCCGGATCAGCCGGCGATGCCAGCGCAACCGGATCGGCCACCTGCGAGAGGGGTGCCGGTGCCTGCAGTCGGGCAGTGGCTCGCCGGCAGGGTGCGGGGTGCCCGAATCGGCACTCCCGGCGGATACAGCCGACCTGACAGTTGTCGATGACATGCTGTTTTTCCCCTTCCCACCCCTCACTCGCGCAAAGCGCCACGGTTCGTCCGATGCCTAGCGCAAGGCGCCGGCCGTTCCGGCCAAACACTGTCTTCTTTTAACACCTTAGCAGCAATAGTCAAGGGAGTACACCAGGGAAAGCGGGTAAGGGTGATCTCCCCCCAAAGCCTCACCTCTCCCCCCTCCCATCCCATGAAGGGAGGGGGGAGAGGTGAAAGATCAGCGCTTCGCAAACAGTTACAAGCAACAGTTTTCATCCTGACGCCTAAATGTCCCCTCCCCCGGAGGGGGAGGGCTAGGGAGGGGGCACTCCGCTGATTCTTCGCAGAAGCCGCAGACTTCCCCCCTCCCGACCTCCCCCCTCCGGGGGGAGGAGAGTTTGTAAGCGCTGGATCTGGTGTCGGAGAAGGCGGCACAAGTTCCAGCGAGGTACTAATCAAAATTCTTTAGTGACCTGCAGGGAACTATCTGCGATACTGTGCCGCATGGATCTGGAGCCGGAACATAGCGAAAGGACTGAGGAGGATTGGGTCGCGATACCGGTTGAGCGGGTCGATCCCAAGGGGACCGCCCTCACGGAGCGGCGCGCACGCCTTTGGGCCCTGGTACTTCAAGCCCGCTTCCTGGAAAGCCGCGTGGAGCGAGGCGAGGCAGGATGGCAATTGCTGGTGCCGGAAGAGCGCCTCGCTGCAGCCCTTCGCGAACTTCGCCTCTTCGTCGAGGAAAACCGGAACTGGCCCCCGTCTCTCCCGCCGGTTCGCCCCATGATCGAAAACACCCTGCCGACGCTGTCGATCCTGATCCTGCTCGCCACCTTTCACAACCTGACCGGCCTCGACCTCGCCATCATGGGGCGGCACCCGGTCGACTGGATCGAGATCGGCAATGCCCATGGCAGCCAGATCCTGAACGGCGAGTGGTGGCGGCTCGTCACAGCACTCACCCTCCACGCCGACTGGCTGCACCTGTTCAGCAACCTCGCCATCGGAGGGGTCTTCATCATCTATCTCTGCCGCGACCTCGGCTCCGGGCTGGCCTGGAGCCTGCTTCTCGCCTCCGGCATACTTGGCAATTTCATGAACGCCTACCTGCAGCTGCCAAGCCACAGCTCGATCGGTTCTTCAACTGCCGTATTCGGGGCCGTCGGCATCCTTGGCGCCGTCACCCTGGTTCGCTACCGGCATCACCTGCGCAGGCGCTGGCCGCTTCCCATCGCTGCCGCGCTCTCACTGCTGGCGCTGCTTGGGACCGAGGGAAAGCGGACCGACCTGGGTGCCCATCTCTTCGGTTTTCTGTTCGGCTTCGGCTTGGGATTCGTTGCCGAGTGGCTGGTGGGGTGTCTCGGGCGCCCGAGACGTCTCATGAACGCTCTGCTCGCGCTCATGAGCGCCTGCGTGCTGCTCGCTGCCTGGTGGTCCGCGCTGAAGTTCGCCGATTGAAGTAAAGCATGATGCAAAACTCCCCCCCGATACTAGAGTAGGGTGGGCCGCGCCCACCGGAACCGCAACCTGATGGTGGGCACGGCCCACCCTACCGGATCTAGAAAAGGGGGGGCCCTTTCAGTGCCCCCGATCACCCCGCCCGCCATGATCTCCGCGTCCCTGATGTCCGCCACGCCCACCCTGCCCTCCCTTGCCGCCTCGCTTGCCCCCGTGGTGATCTCCTCACTGCTTCTTCCACTGCCCGTAAGGAATCCTGTGCTCCCGGACGTATGCCCGCCGGTAATCCCGCGGAACACGGTGCATTTGCCGAATACGTCCTTCTGTCTCGACTAAACTGCATAGCACCTCTCAAGATTCCACATTCCATCGTTTTCCTCTTAGACACGCGACTGAGAGTGCCCGATTGAAAGCAATTCCCGCCACAGGATGTACTTGTTCCTGAGCAGTTTAGAAATATGCCAATGGTGAAGGAGCGCGCCAGGATTTGCGAGACAAGCTAGCAGTAAGCCGTGAGCCTGATATAAACCATACAACAGTCAGAACCACCAGTAAAATTACAGTATTCGCTGGGCACATGCATGGAGAATGCATCCAATTCGGAGAACATTATCAATACGTTGATAAAATAGTTTATATCGTTATCACGACAACATCATTTGATAAGCAGCTAAGTATTGGTCAGGCTTGACACTCAGATGACAGGCATTATAATCGGGTTTTGTGTGTAATTTATCTATGAACGGGCTATATGTGGCAGCTTCGGCAGTAAAACTAATTAGAATAAGGCTCGCAATCCTTTATTACAAGCCACGCTCTATATCACGTCAAAAATGGAGGCAAAATCAATGAGAAAAGACATGAAAATCAGAGTAAAACTTTTCATCGGCTTCGGCATCATAATCTTCACCTCCGCAGTGGTCGCACTTACGGCGTTTTACGCGATATCGTCGCTCAACTCGAACATCGTCAATCTACTGGATAAACGCATCCCGCAAATGAACCTGCTGGCAGAAATCAATCAGGCAATTGCTGCAACCTCGCTGCAGATAAACGAAGCGATAAGGGCTGAGAGCGTGGTTGCCAGCCGGTCCGAGCTTAGTTCCACCGCCGGCAACCAGAGAGCTGCCACCGAGAACCTGGACAAGCTCAAGGCATCGATGTCGTCTGAAAAGGAGAAGGCCCTGTTTCAGGCGGTATCCAACAAGAGAGGCGCTTACTCCGCCACCCGCAACAAGGTGGTCTCGCTTCTAAACGAGGGGAACAAGCCCGAGGCGCTGAAAGCGCTCAGGGAACTGACTGCGCAGCGTGTCGCCTATCAGGCCGCCCTGTCGGAGCTGGCCAGCCATGTTCAGGAACGGGCGAAGCTGGACGGGAACGCCACGGCGAGCGGCGCCAGGAAGGCCCGGATCGCCATTGTCACCTTGGTGGTACTGTCGCTTGGCATTGCCGCCCTGGTCGCGCTTTGGATCGTCAACAGCATCACCAGGCCGCTCAATGCAGCTGTAGAAACTGCGGACAGGATCGCCGAGAGAGACCTGACGGTGCAGGTCACCGGCATCGACGGCACCGAAACCGGCAAGTTGATGGCCGCCATGGGGAATATGGTGCAAAACCTGCGCGACATCGTGTCCCAGACCTCGGCCATATCGGCGAGCATCGCCGCCTCTTCGACGGAGCTGCACGCGACCTCCGAGCAGATCGCCAGCGGCGCCGAACAGGTAGCCTGCCAGACCCAGACCGTGGCCACTGCAAGCGAGGAGATGTCCGCCACCTCCAACGATATCGCCCAGAACTGCCATGCCGCCGCCCGCAATTCGCAACAGGCGAGCAGCGCTGCGGAGACCGGGGCACAGGTCGTGGCGCAAACGGTCGAGGTCATGAACCGGATAGCCGACCGGGTCAACGCCACCTCCCGCACCGTGGAAAGCCTCGGCGCCCGCTCCGACCAGATCGGGGCCATCGTCGGAACCATCGAGGACATAGCCGACCAGACCAATCTCCTCGCCCTGAACGCCGCCATAGAGGCAGCCCGGGCCGGCGAACAGGGGCGCGGCTTTGCCGTGGTAGCCGACGAGGTCCGGGCTCTGGCCGAGCGGACCACCAAGGCGACCCGGGAGATCAGCGAAATGATCAAGGCGATCCAGGGCGAGACCAAGGGTGCGGTTTCCGCGATGGAGGAGGGTGTACGCGAGGTCCAGCAGGGGACGGAGGAGGCGGCCAAGTCGGGAAGCGCCCTGCAGGAGATCCTGAACCAGATCAACGCGGTCAGCATGCAGGTGAACCAGATCGCCACGGCCGCCGAGGAGCAGACCGCAACGATCAGCGAGATCACCGGCAATATCACGCAGATATCCGACGTCGTGCAGCGTACGGCACAGGGTTCCCAGGAGTCGTCGGTGGCCGCAGCGCAGCTCGCCAGCCTCTCCGACGATCTCAGCACCCTGGTCGCCCAGTTCAAACTGGCCTGATGCCGCCGGTCAGCACCATATTTCTGTGCGGGGACGTCATGACCGGCCGGGGGATCGACCAGATCCTGCCGCACCCGAGCGCGCCGCACATCTTCGAACCGTACCTGAAGGACGCGCGGGGCTACCTGACCCTGGCCGAGCGGGCACATGGCGGGATCCCGCAACCCGCCGGTTTCACCTACCCGTGGGGAGAGGCC
The DNA here is from genome assembly GCA_003499925.1 of Geobacter sp. GTDB lineage: Bacteria > Desulfobacterota > Desulfuromonadia > Geobacterales > Geobacteraceae > Geomonas. Next base: position 22,339 of record DNRQ01000088.1, on the reverse strand, counting down.
TTCGAGGTCTGGGAAAAAATGGCGCCTGATCTGCGCATCATCAATCTGGAAACGAGCGTGACGAGGAGCGAGGAGTACTGGAAGGGAAAGGGGATCAATTACCGGATGCACCCGGAAAACCTCCCCTGCCTGACCGGCGCCGAGATAGATGCCTGCACGCTCGCCAACAATCACGTGCTGGACTGGGGGTATTCAGGACTTCAGGAGACCCTCGGCACCCTGCACGGCGCCGGGGTGAAAACGGCCGGTGCGGGACGCAGCCAGGAGGAGGCGGCAGCACCGGCGGAGCTCGTGGTTCCAGGGAAAGGAGCCGTGCAGCTCTTCGGTTTCGGAGTCGATTCCAGCGGCATTCCCGACATTTGGGGGGCGGGGGCGGGGAAGCCGGGGGTGAACCTTCTGCCGGACCTGTCGGCGGCGACAGTGGCACGGATAGCGACCCGGATCAAAACGGTGAAGACGGCGGGGAATACCGTGATCGCCTCGCTGCACTGGGGAGGGAACTGGGGCTTCGAGGTTTCGCAGGAGGAGAGGGAGTTCGCCCACCGGCTGATCGACTCGGCCGGAGTCGATATCGTGCACGGCCACTCCTCGCACCACGTCAAGGGAATCGAGCTCTACCGCGGCAGGCTGGTGATCTACGGCTGCGGCGATTTCATCAACGACTACGAGGGGATTCGAGGCTACCAGGAGTTCCGGGGCGAACTGGGACTGATGTACTTCGCGGACATCGACGCGGCAACCGGGGAGTTGGCGCGCCTGACCATGGTCCCTACCCGGCAGCGCAGGTTCCGGATCCAGCTGGCCACGGCATCGGAGACGGCCTGGTTGACGGAGACCCTGAACCGGGAAGGGAAGCGGTTCGGCACCTGCGTGAGGCCGGGTGAAGAGGGGGCACTGCACCTGGAGCGGCTGTAAGAAGAAGGAGATCTCCGTACCTGCCACAGCCGCTATCGCTACAAAACCCCGAGCTTGGTCATCACATTGAAAAGACCCGCCTTTGACACCGGCTTGACGAGATAGGCAGCAGACTGCGCGTTGCAGAAGGAGTCCATGGCGTCGTTTGCCGAATTGAGCGCGGTCAGCATCAAGATATTCACCCGCTTGTCGATCTTCTGCTCCTTCTCGATCGACCTGATCGCCATGGCCGCATCATGGCCGCTCATGCCGGGCATCATGATGTCCATGATGATCACGTCGTAGGGCTCGTCGCTTGCCAAGGCCCGGTTGTACATATCGAGCGCTTCGCTTCCGCCGCCGGCTTGATCGCAATCGGCCGTCGTGCGGAGCAAGGTGGCAACGAACTCGCGGCAGAAAATTTCGTCGTCTACAATCAGGCACTTCATGAGTACTCCCCCAATTCTTGGTTCTTGATCAGATCGGCGTGGTGTAGCGCTATGCGTTGGTCGGGTTAGCGGTAGGTCGGGTTAGCGCAGCGTAACCCGACACCCCTGCGATCTCATCAATGCACGTCGGGTTACGCCCTGCGGGCTAACCCGACCTACGTTTGCACGTTTCTCCGCTTCGCGTTCCACCACGCTCCCCAAGCAGCCGCCCTGATCGTATCGGTACATTAAACTGTTTCTTTAGCAGATTATTAAAAGCGCACCCTGCTTGAGGAAAAGGGGGTAAACGTGCATGGGGGGCGGTTCAAAGAGCCGCCCCCCATGGGTGTCAGTCGATATCGATCTTATTTCAGAGGAGCAAGCGGACCGGGTTCTCCAGAATCCCCTTCAGTTCCACCAGGAAGGCCGCGGCATAGGCGCCGTCGGCCAGACGATGATCGGCGGAGAGGGTAACTTTCATGAGCTTGGCGCCGGCCGGCACACCGGCTCGCACAACGGCTGCGTCGACAACCGCCCCGACCGCCAGAACAGCTGCCTGGGAAGGATAGATTATGGCGTTGAACTCGCTTACGCCGTACATCCCCAGATTGGAGACCGAGAAGGTGCCGCCGCTCATCTCCTGCTCCGTCAAGGAGCCTGCGCGAGCCCGCTCGACCAGCCCCCGGCCCGCTTGCGAGATCTCCAGCAGGGAGAGATGCTGACAGCCCGAGACGACCGGCATCAGCACGCCGTCCGGCACACCTACCGCGATGCCGATGTTGATCTCGCTGTGCAGCTGGATGCCGCCTGCCACAAAAGAGGCGTTCAACTGCGGGAACGCCTGCAGTGCCCGGGAAACCCCCTTCACCACGACATCGTTCAGGGTCACCGGCATCCCGCTTTGCTTGAGTTGGCGCCGGAGAGCCTCGGCATCGTCCATCAGGATATCCATGGTCACGCTGAAATGCGGGATCGAGTTCCATGACTCGGTGACCGTCTTCGCTATCGCCGCCCGAAGCCTCGACAGGGGTTTGGGTCCCGTTTCAGCGGCCCCCTTGACGACGGGAGCAGCCGGCCTTCCGGATTCGCCCGGCACAGGTTCAGGGTGATAGGATTCCAGGTCCTGCAGCAGGATACGCCCCTCAGGACCGCTCCCCTTTACCTGGCCGAGATCGATCCCCAGTTCCCGCGCCCGACGTCGCACCACCGGAGCCGCCCGCTCCCTGGATTCCGTGGGGAGCTGGCCCGGGAACCTTTCCGCCTCGGCTCCGCCTGCGGCCTCCCTTTCAGCCGCGCCACCCTCATGAGGCGCGGCCTCACCCTGGCGCTCGCCCGGAGGCGCAGTGCCGGGAGGAGTTGCTGCAGGCTTCTCCTCCGTTGTTGGCGGCTTCTCCTCGGTCGCTGCGGCCGGCTCCCTCGCCTGGAATCCGCCGAGCTCCATCGCTTCCTCCAGCGGCGGCTCCCGGCCGGCCCCCTTCGCAGCGGCCGCCGGCTCACCCTTGGGCGGGACTGCCGCTGGTTCACCGGCTTCCGTCTTCGGCGCAGCTTCGCTTTTCGGAGCGGCTGCAGCGGGCTCGGCCTTGGGCGCAGCTGTCACGGCTTCCGGCTCCGGAGCGGCTGCAGCGGGCTCGGCCTTGGGCGCTGCGGCTTCCGGCGGAGCGGCTTGGGCCGCTTTTTCTTCGGCTTTACCGATCACGGCAATCACCGTCCCCACCTGGGCCAGTTCCCCCGACTGGACCCTGATTTCCAGCAGCACCCCGGAGGCGAACGCCTCAAGCTCCATGTTGGCCTTGTCGGTCTCCACCTCCGCCAGCACATCGCCGCGGCGGACCGCCTCCCCCACCCGCTTCTTCCAGGAGACGATCCTCCCTTCGGTCATGGTATCGGAAAGTTTCGGCATGACGATCTCGTTCATGGCGGCTCCTCAGTAAGATCCGGTTAAAAGGTCGCGAACGCCCTGCACGATCCCCTCCAACTGCGGAATGCAGAGCTTCTCGATCTTGCGGGAATACGGCATCGGCACGTCCAGTCCGGAGATCCGCTTGACCGGCGCCAGCAGGGTGTCGAAGCAGCGCTCGTAGATGCGGGAGGCGATGTCTCCGCCAAGCCCCGCGGTCCCCCAGCACTCCTCCACCACCATGGCCCGGCCGGTCTTGAGCACCGAGGCGAGGAAGGTCTCGGTATCGAGCGGGTTCAGGGTGCGCAGGTCGACCACCTCGCAGGAGATCCCCTCCTTCTCCAAAAGCTGCGCCGCCTGCAGGCAGAGGATCGACATGCGTCCGTAGCCCACCATGGTGACCGCGCTCCCCTCACGCATGACCGACGCCTTGCCGAAGGGAACCAGGAATTCCGGGTCCTCCGGCACCTCCCCCTTGCTGTTGTAGAGGAGTTCGTGTTCCAGGAAGATGACCGGGTTGTTGTCGCGGATCGAGCTCTTCAGGAGCCCCTTGGCGTCGGCGGGCGTCGCCGGGTAGGCGATCCGCATGCCGGGGCAGTGCATGAAATAGCTCTCCAGGCTCTGGGAGTGCTGTGCCCCGAGCTGGCTGCCGCCGCCTCCCGGCATCCGGATCACCATGGGAACCACCGTCTGGCCGCCGAACATGTAGCGCACCTTCGCCATGTGGTTCACGATCTGGTCCATGGCCAAAAGGGCGAAGTTGACCGTCATCAGCTCCGCCACCGGGCGCACCCCCCCCATGGCCGCGCCGACCGCCACGCCGACTATGGTGTTCTCCGAGATCGGGCAATCCCGCACCCGCTCCTCGCCGAACTCGGCCAAGAGTCCCCGGGTCACCTTGAAGGCCCCCTCGTAGAGCGCCACGTCCTCCCCGAAGGTGACCACCGACTGGTCGCGGCGCATCTCCTCCTTAAGCGCCAGGTTGATGGCATCGCGGTACGTCATCTCTGACATATATGTCTCCATTTCCACCAGAAAGATCTTTACTTTACAGATACAGGACCTTACAAGATATTTCACGGCGGCCGGGGCGAGAGTAACCTCAAAGCGCTCTGCTCCCATGGTAGAAACGACCCCGTGTTCTATTTTTACAGCTTTATAGCTTATCAAACCACCCCACAAACACAATGCGGATGCCGGCTTTTATTAACGGTCAACTGCGATGCTGCTGACTCATTCTTTCCAGAGCCGAGCGATGTTACTCATTGATATAACGGCGGGCTCCAAGGTAAGATGGTCATGAGCCTCTCAAAAGCCGCAAGGAATGGTTATATATGCTGGGTGCCTCCACAAGGCGCGGCATGGCTCGCAATGAACAGGCACCATAGGCATAGACGGAAATGTGCTCTGCGGAGGGAGCAGTGACCGGCCATGGGAAAGAAGACACGCATAGTCGCCGCACTGGGTGAAATCACCCTGCTCCTGCCGTCTCTTCTAAACGAAGCTTTAGCCGCAAACGACCGCGCCAAGTATCGCCTTACCCTCTTGCAGAGCGCCAAAGCCCGTGCCGACCTTCCCGCCGCGGGCTTTTCTACGCTCAGCGCCGAACGGATCGCCTGCGCCATCCCGGACCCGCGCTACGACGAGGTGGTGGCCGGATCGGTCAAGCACGATGCGGACGCCTATGCCATTCCCCGGGCGCCCCAGATCTGCTCATCACTTCAGGACGACCTCTCCGCCATGATCGCCCCGCTGGAAGCCGCCGCCAAGCCGGCGGCCCTCCCCTTCCGACAGAGACTCGATCATCTGTGCAGCACCCCGTGGTGCAACGAGGACGGCACCATGACCGGGGCGCGCATCTCGTGGCTCGGCGCTGCGGACGCGGCCCCGGGCGACAGCGTGCATCTCCTGGTCATGGAGCTGCACAAGGCCCTGAACCGGCTGCAGGCGGCGATCTCTACCGAGAACATCTCCGGCGCATCGACCTACGGCCTGAAGTCCGGCGACCGCGCCTTGGTCGCTGCCTTCATGAAAGGGTTGAACCGCACCCTCCCGCTCAAATTCGACCATCCCGGCCTGGGGACCACCGCCACCAGGGCAGGCGGCAAGCTGATCATCCAGAACGACATAGGCGCCACCGACGCGCACGTACTGGTGCTGCATGTCGAAGGGGTGAGCGCCACCGTGACCTACAGCGACAACCATCTGCCGCGGCTGTTGTTTTTCCAGAACATGTTCGCCAGGTGGCAGGTCGACTGGGGCGAGGTGCTTTCCCGCACCGACCGCGCCTTCGAGAGCGGGGTCTACCATCTCTGCCTGGGGACCTTTGCGGCGCGCGACAAGGCGGAGCTCAAGCGTTACCTGGCGCAGCTCGGGTCGCGCCTGGTGTTCCTGATCGACTGGAACCGGGCGCGCAAGCGGCTGCAGCTGCTGGTCTCCAGGCCCGATGCCGTTGCCCTGCTGCGCTGGGCCGCGGAAAGCGAGCTGGGACACCTGGCCTTCCTGAAGGCGGGGGGCGAGCGGATGGTCTTCGACGCCCTGCAGTTCGTGGCGGGCGGCACGCTCACCCTCGGCATTTCCCTGGACGAGATACTGGGTCGGGAGGCGGCGCTCTCCTACCTGCAGTTCATCCTGAAAACCTGCGCCCAGGGGATGCTGAACCAGAAGCCGCTGGCCCTGATCCGGGACGAGGCCCGCGTGGAGCTGTACCGGTATTACCACGACGCCCAGCAAAACCTGCTCGACCTGGCGGCGAACCACGCCTCGCTCGCCATCGAGATCGCAACCGGCATCCGCGACGGCCTGCTCACCGTCTCCGGCCCCGAGACCGCCTCCCGGTTCGAGCGGATCGGGCAGCGGGCCAAGGAGTGGGAACGCAAGGCCGACGAACTGGTCATCCGCGCCCGCGAACTTGCCCCGCAATCGGAGCAGGCGGCCGCCATCCGGCAGCTCCTGGAGGTCGCCGACGACATCCCCGACGAGCTGGAGGACGCCGCATTTCACCTGACCCTGCTGATACCGGAGCAGCTGCCCGAGGAACTGCGCCTGCCGCTGGCGGCCCTGGCCCAGCAGCTGGTCGACAGCAGCCGGGAGTACCTCAAGGCGATAGAAAATGCCCGCGGCATCAACCGAAGCGGCTCCCCGGACGACATGCGCGATTTTCTCAAGGCGGTGCACCGCATGGTCGCCATCGAGGAGCAAAGCGACACCAGCGAGCGGCTGGTGCGCAAGGCCCTGGTCACCAGCGACATCGACTACCGGCAGTCGTTCGTGGTGGCCCAGTGCGCCAGGAAGCTTGAGGCCGCAGCCGATGCCCTGATGCACACCGGCATGACCCTGCGCGATCAGATACTGGGCAAGGTCGTGGAGAAGCCATGAGAAGCGACAGCGTGTTCAGGATAGCCCCCCGGGGGGGGAGCAGCGCCAGGGCGGTTATCGACGCTATCGACGCGATGGGAGGCAAGGCCTTCGATCTGTCGCGCATGGCGCGCTTGGGCCTACCCGTGCCGCCGGCCTTCGTCCTGGGAACCGGCCACTGCCGTCAGTGGTATCTGGAGCCGGAACGGTACCGGAAGAGCCTCCCCGCGCTGCTGCAGGAGCAGATGCACTGGCTGCAGACGGTAACGGGGCTCGGTTTCGGGGACAGCCGCAGGCCGCTCCTCGTTTCGGTCCGTTCCGGCGCGCCGCTCTCCATGCCCGGCATGATGGACACGCTGCTGAACATCGGCCTTTGCGACGTTACCAGCCGCGGGCTTCTGCGCATGACCGGCAACCCCAGGCAGGTGTGGGACCTGTACCGCCGCCTGGTCAGCAGTTTCGCCGAGGTCGTTTTCGGCGCCGACCCCGCCCCTTTCAGGGCGGCCCGGGACGAGATGCTGGCCAGGAATAAGGTGGACCGGGTCAGGGAGCTTGACTACCAGGCGCTCTTCGAACTGGCGCAAGGCTACCTCCGGCTCTGCGAGGAGCTGACGGGGAGGCCCTTCCCGCAGAACCCGGTCAACCAGCTGGAGCTCGCCGTGCAGGCGGTCTTTGCCTCCTGGAACTCGGCGCGCGCCGCCGCCTACCGCAGCCTCTACGGCATCCCGGACGACATCTACACCGCGGCGACCGTGCAAAGCATGGTGTTCGGCAATACCGGCGGCACCTCTGGATCGGGAGTCGGCTTTACCCGCGATCCGGACACGGGAGACAAACGGCTCTATTTCGATTTTCTGTTCAACAGCCAGGGCGAGGACGTCGTCTCGGGTCGCGCCACCGGCTCCGACGCGGAGGAACTATTTTCGGCGCTGCCCGAGATGAGGCGGGAGCTCTGCTCCGTCTGCGACACACTGGAAGCCGAGTTCCGTGACGCCCAGGAGTTCGAGTTCACCATCCAGGATGGCGCTCTCCATCTGCTGCAGACCAGGACGGCCAAGAGGACACCCTGGGCGGCGCTGAAGATCGCCGTGGACCAGGTGAAGGAGGGATTGATCAGCAAAGAGGAGGCGCTGGTGCGCCTGGAGGGGCTGGATCTGACCGGCATCAAAAGACACCGGCTCGCCGGCGAGGATACCCCGTTTTGCATCGGCGAGTCAGCCGGCATCGGAGTAGCCGTCGGGCCGGCCGCGCTCGATCTGGAGAGCGCGCGGAAGTTCTCCGAAGAAGGTCGACCGGCCGTGCTCATCCGCGACGAGCTGAATACCGCCGACCTGGTGGCAATCTCCTTTTGCGCCGGCGTGCTGACCGCGCGCGGCAACCGCACGTCGCACGCCGCCGTGGTGGCGCGGCAGTTGGGCAAGCCGTGCGTCACCGGCGCAGGCGGTCTGCGCCTCGACCCCGGGCAGCAGAGCGTGGAATGCGGCAACCGTTCCATCTCCCCCGGCGCCATGATCACTCTCGATTCCAACACCGGCCGGGTCTATGAAGGGGAAAGGGAGCTGATCGTGGAGTATCCGGCGCAATGGCTGGAGGAAATCGGTACTTGGCGCCGGTAGTTCAGGGCGTCACGGAACAGAGATCGATTCTTTCGAGCGGAGAATGCAACTTCCGTTCAAAAGATCGATTCTCCCGAGCGGAGAATGCAACTTCCGTTCAGAAGATCGACTCTCCCGAGCGGAGAATGCAAACTTCCGTTCAGAAGATCGATTCTCCCAAGCGAAGAATGCAACTTCCGCTCAGAAGATCGATTCTCCCGAGCGGAGAATGCAACTTCCGTTCAGAAGATCGATCTCCCGAGCGGAGAATGCAAACTTCCGTTCAAAAGATCGATTCTCCTGAGCGGAGAATGCAACTTCCGTTCAAAAGATCAATTCTCCCGAGCGGAGAATGCCAACTTCCGTTCAAAAGATCGACTCTCCCGAGCGGAGAATGCAACTTCCGTTCAAAAGATCGACTCTCCCGAGCGGAGAATACAACTTGCATTCGAATGTTCCATTCCGCCGAGCGGAGGACCGAAGGGGTCACATATGGATATTGACGTCTCCAACTGCTTCAGGATTTCCGCGATTCTTTCATGCAGTTCGGCGTCTGGTTACCCGACGGAAGAGAGCACGGAACTCGTGCTCCGAGACCTGCCCATCGAGTCCCAGCGTACGGGCTCCTCGCCGCAGCACCGTGAGTTCAGGCCCTATTCGGTTCCTTTGAGGTAGTAATCCTCCTGGGAGAAATCCCCCCCGGCCTGCCCAGCACCCATCCCCGGCGAGACCGACATCCTCGACTTGCTCCGAGACCTGCCCACCGGAAACGCCCCTGCGGGCATGCGAAACTGACGCATGGTCGCGGAGGCATCCCATCCCTCACCCCCTTTTGAGAGGGGGTCCTCTGCGGCCAGGGTGTCGATCAGCCTGTCCCACTCAGGCGAATCGGATTTCAACGTATATCCTGCCTCTGAATAATGAGAAAAGCGGCGGGGCATCGTAGGATGCAGCTGTCGGCAGAGGGTGCGCAACACTCTCGGGGTGCGTCACGCGGTCGGTGGGGGGAACCGTCCCGCCGCCGGTGAGGCAGGAGCCCCGCTCTTTGAGCATTTGAAAGTAAAGTGATACAGCGTTGGCCGCATGTTGACGCTGGGAGAGCGGTTGGTTGTCGGAGGCCAGTTCCTTCATGAAGTGGCGCATGCGTTCGGCATCGCGCTGGTATTGCGGCGCCCCGGCAGAGGTCTCAAGGAAGCGCAGCAGGCATTTCTGGTACTCCTCATGGTGTTCACCTGCGACATTTCGTTTACAAAGGTACTTGGCGTACCGTACGGAAAGTTCGACTGGCTCCGAAGCCATGGTTATTCCCCTTTGACTTGGTGTATGAGACGTAATATAGTGCGCACTTATTGGGAAAAGTTTACAACGAGGTGCCTTCGCCTCAACCTGTTCCGGAAAGGTGGCGTGGGTTCGGGAGTTGGATATCCTCCCCAAATGTCATGTTATGCAGGAAGAGGTATATCACCCTGATTGGAATGTTATACTGGAAGGGGTGTATCCGCCCGAATGGAACATTATTCTGATTTGAATTGGTTAATAAATTCAGGCGTGTGCGAAAATCAATAAGAATATTAAAGCTTCGATAACAACCAAATCGGCGGGATTAACAGATCCGGTCATCTACGAGTTGGAACACAGATAATATGAAATCAAAACTGCTCATCACAACCGTCACTCTCTTTTCAATCCTTGGGTGCCAGAAGGACCAAGGTCCACGTGCCCTTGTTGCCTTAACACCCGTAAAAGTTTACAAAATCCATGAAGGTGATGCTCTGCAGGAGATTTTCAACCTGTCGCCTGGAGATCAATGCGCTGTGGGACGAGAGACATATGAAAAGATATACGGATACTATGAAGTCTTATGCCCTGGCAAAGGTTATGGATGGGTCGTCATGACCAGCGCGCCTGAATACAAGATCGTTGATAAGGCTTCGGCAAAACAACCAGTGAAGAAGTAGCAAGATCCAACCACTCGGCGGCATACTGGCGCTGACGCGCTGGTGCGCCTCGACATCGTTAGAAAGGGAAAAGATGATTACCACCAATGTCATTCAGAGAGTATTCCGAATCTTCTATGATGGCATGACAGCCTCAGCATATACGATAGAAAAAGGCGATAGCCAATATCTCGTTTCTGCTTCACATGTCTTTAAGTCGCCTGATGTCAAGGAGCTTCAGATATTTCATGACGGAGTATGGAAAACACTTCCTATACAGGTAGCGTATAACTCCTACAAAGTCGGTGACACCATCGTATTTAAGCTGCCATTCGACATTTCTCCAAGGTATCCCGTGACATACGGTACTGGTGGAATTTATCTGGCGTCATGGTGCTACTTTTTAGGCTTCCCATTAGGGTTAAGCATGGACAGCGGAGATTTGAACAACAAGTTCCCCTTTCCTTTTGTAAAAGCCGCATTAATTTCAGCACTAGATGGCACCCAGCATGGTTTAAACGTACTGTTTTTGGACGGTCACAACAATAAGGGTTTCTCAGGTGGTCCAGTAGTTTGGGCACCTAAGCCAGGGGCAGAATATAGAATTATCGGAACGGTAAGCGGGTATCTTGCTGAGTTTCCTACTGCATCCGGGACAGAGGAAGCCGTTGATCTTTTTGAAGTTAATGCAGGAATAATAAGAGCGTATTGGATCAAAGAGATTTTTGATTTCATAAAGTAGTTTCTAACACGCCTCTAGAGCCGCCTCGCTGACGCTCGCGGCTCAGAGGCATCCCGTTGGGAGGAAACATGAGAGCTGCTGGATTTCTTATAGTTCTATATGTCTGCGGTATAGCTACGTATGCAGTGGCAAAAGATGACAGTCATAGCCTCCGTGTCTCTTTTGGAGAGGAATTTACAATAAAAGAGAGCCAGACTGCGTTTTTTACACGCTCGCACGTCGCGCTTAAGGTCACAGGGTTTTCTAAAGGAGTTTGTGCGATTCCTGGCTTCAACTGTGGTAGCGGCTGGAAACCGCCCATGGTCCGATATGAACTTTTAATCGACGGGAGGGCTATAGATCAAGATTTTACTAAGCCAACAAAACGAAATAAAGAAGAAATCCTTGATGTTGTTGTTAAGGAGAGTGATTACAAGACTTACGCAGTCCTCAGTGTCAAGCCATTATATGATGAATGTGAAACTCGTGGCACCTATTGCTGGGAAGAGCTTGCTTGGAAGACAAAGGATGAAAGTTATTGCAACAACATTAATGATACGAGCATCCAGCAGCGATGTTTAGAGAATATTGTTAATGCGAGAGGTAGGTAACAATCACGCATCAATAGTAACAGGAGACGAGGGGTAATTTGTGTGTTGTTGACCGATCCTTACAAGGGGGAGCCGTGTCGAGGCAGCCGCGAATAGATGCCCTAGGGACTGGTTCACTATATGATGGCGCGAGGCATTGAGGTACAAACGAATGCCCAACAAGGCCGTTGGAGCGGTGAACCCGCTCACCGACCAGCCGTTGTTGTTCGGCATAGAAGGAACCTGAATGAATCTACAATCTGATCAACGTGATGATCTTGTGCTGCCCCCGTGGATGGGAAGGATAGTTGCCTTTCTCGTTTTCTTGGTAGCTCTGGATGAACCTATGGGACCGGGTGTTGACGGGTGTTGATATGTTGACAACTCGGCGGACGTCCCAACCAGCGGCTAGACCGGCCACGCCGGTCAGCCTTGAGGCGTTGGACAGAGAAAAGGAGAACCATTAAATGAAAAAATCGCTGGCAGTTGTTGTAGTGCTGTTGATTCCAGTTCTCGGCTTTGCGGCGGACACGAAAGCGAAACAACCCGCAGTGAAAATTACAGACATCGGCAAATTGGGTAAGCTCACAAACGGCTATTACGTCCTCGAAAAGTATGTGAACCCGAAGAAAAAGACATATTCCACAACAAAAGGATTCGATGAGACGCCGATTTACGGCGCATTTGAAATAGATAACAGCAGCAACGGAACAGGATTTCAAGGAGGGAATTTCACAGAGGGTTTGGTCTTCTTTGACGTAACAAAGAGTGGAGTTGTCAATGGAAGTACCTGCTTTGACCGTTTCTGTATCTCAGAAATAAACCCAATAGACGAAAAAACCTTTACAGTCAAAGTCAACGGAAAAGACCAAAAGTTTTTGTCCACGAAGGGACTTAAAGAGCGGAAATGATGAAAGGCGGCGACATCGGTCTCCGCTGACGCTCCGCCGCTCGCGCCTTGAGACGTTGGAGGAAAGAATAAATGATGATTAAAAGCTTGCTTGTTCTCGCTTTGTTGGTTGCCTTTTCCTCAATCTCCTGCGCAGAGAATAAGGTCAGTCCGGAGGTTCAAATACGGAAGCAGCTCAAACTCCCACCAAATTCACCAATTGACCTATGGAAAATAAGAGCGAAAGTCTTAACAGTTGTGCGTATCGGTCAACCATGGCAAGAGGTAGAAAAGGCGATTTCAGTATTTGATTTAAAAAGAAGCCCAAACAGAAGCAAAGACACACAAAAGCCGCAATGTTGGCCTGGTGACAATGGATTGGTCTGTGAATTTAGAGCGGACGCATCAGACCCTGGTGGTAAGAGAGTGTACTGGATCGAGTTTTTCTACTGGAAGAATGAACAGGTCCTTGAAGATGTCGCAGTGACGTTATTCAAAGGGAAGAAAACTCAGAGTACGAGTAAGTTTTATACGGACAACTAGCCTCCAACCAGGGCCTTGGACGCCGACCGGGGCTGAGAAGCGCCCCGCTGCGGGTCAAGGCCCGAGCCGTTGGGATATGGAGAAGCAATGAAGATTTTGAGACCAGTTGATACAGTGCCAACGGAATGGGCACCCATGGGACCGGGTGTTGATATGTTGATAACTCGGTGAACATCCCAACCAGCGGCTAGACCGGCCACGCCGGTCAGCCTTGACTTCTTCAGTGACTTCTTCAGGGACGTTCTTAAGATTTTAAGATTTTTCGTAACTTTGTTAAATATTAGCGTTTTTGCTAGCGCCTCATTCCTTTGCTCTGTCAGAGTGACCTGTTGAGATAAGAAGTCGAGTAGCCAGGGACGGTTACCCGCCCCCAGCCCTCTAAGAACTGTGCATGCGAGTTTCCCAGCACACAGCTCAAGCCCAACCAAGGCCGTTGTGACCCGGTAACTCGACCGTTTTCGTCGTCGGATAGGTACGTCAAGCACGTGCGCTCGCTCCCCGCCAGCTCAGCTTGCTCACCCGGCGAGCTTCGGCTCGTTGGATGAAATACTCTGTGAAGGCGGGGTTATATGGAGTCGCATGGGCTTGAATCTTGATGTGCCGTATGATCGGTACGCTCGCCACCGAAAACAGATCGAGGTGAGCGGCCGATCCCTGCGCATTCCGGATCGCTGCGAAGAACACCCACTGGCGCAAGCCCTCACGGCGAAAATACCGCTGCCGTTTCCATTGTGCCGTCTTGTTGGGGTGCCGTCGCTTGATCCAGGCGATCAGCGCCAGAAATATCTGGTGGTCCACATAGGCAAAGATCTTCTTTGACACCACGTGACGGTAGTAATTGGCCCAACCCCTCAATTTGTTATTGAGTTGCTGGATCAACCCCTTCGTTGTGGCGGCGCGGTTCGCTTTGATAAGTTTTCGAATGTCGGCCAAGAACCGTTTTATGGCTGGCTTGGATGGCTTGATCAACAACTTGCCATTGTACTTTCGTACATTGAATCCGAGAAAATCAAAGCCATCGTCGATATGGGTGATGTGTGTCTTCTCCTCGGAGAGTTCCAGATCACGTTCCTTCAGAAATGCCACCACAGCCGGTTTCACTTGCGTTTCCAGTACCTCCTTCGAGGTCCCGGTGATGATGAAATCATCGGCATATTTTACGACATTGACTTTTTGCCTACCTGAGACCGCCCGACGGGCGATTTCTTCCAATCCGTCCAATGCCATATTTGCCAGGACGGGTGAAGCAATCCCGCCTTGAGGGGTGCCGGCTTCTGTCGGATGGACGACGCCTTCTTCCATGTAACCTGCGGCCAACCATTTCTTGAGGATGGTTTTATCCATGGGAATATGGTTCTGTAGCCAAGGATGGCTGATGCGGTCAAAACAGGCTTTAATGTCCGCCTCGAAAATCCAATGGGCTGATTGCTTACGGCACAGGACCGCGAAGCATTGCCCGATGGCATCGGCAGTTGAGCGTTTAGGCCGGAACCCGTACGCATTCGGATCCGCCAGAGTTTCCGCGACCGGTTCGAGTCCCAACAGATGAAGCGCCTGTTGAGACCTATCGATCATGGTGGGAATACCGAGGGGCCGAAGTTTGCCGTTTTTCTTGGGGATATAGATACGCCTCAGCGGTTTTGGGCAATACCCTCGCCGCTGTAGTGACCGGGCTGCATTGAGTTTCTGGGCCGGTGTTTTCCAAACGATTCCATCCACTCCGGGCGTTTTTCGACCGGAGTTACGTGTCACGCGTCGCACAGCTAAGAGTTTAGCCGAGAACGCATGGGTCAGGAGCCATTGCAGGGATTTGACTTTGCCCCAGCGCCTTTCCCGAGTTGCCTTCGCAATACGCATCTGTAGTCGTTTCACCTGTTGCTCAATAGCACGCCAGTTGATGGCGTCCCAGTTCGCAGCCTTAGAGGACGCACCGAGCAACGGTTTGGCCGCTGTCGTCATTTGCTTTTCCTCATCATAACGATTCCACACACTCTCTCGCGAGGTTAGACCAGTCGGACGTCTGCTCACTTTCGTGCCGGATGATGTTGCAATCCGTATCCGGGCCATTACAGTCCGGCGTTCGCTTTTTCCGACATCCCAAGCTCGCACCGCCATCGGCAGGTTTCACAACCTGCTTTCCCTTGAGGGGGGGCAATACGAGGTTTCCACGTTCCATCTGTGAAGTACGCCGGGTTAGGTGCCTGCTTTCGACCGGGAGACTTTTGGGTCACGAGAACGCAAGTTTCAGTCGTTCTTCCCGCCTCCGTTACCATTTTGGTCAAGCGTAAAAGCCACTTCCGCTTGTTGATTATAACGGTCTTTATCGCAGATTCAGATGTCTTCACCATACCAGCTATCTAGCACTCATCCGGTATGTGGCTACCAGAAGGGTACGCATCTCGCGATTTGATACCCCGCACCATGTGGTGCTTCGTTACATTGTCAGGACCGCTCTTTATTCAGGCCCCTAGATTCACCCGGTGACACGGGTGGTCCCCTACATCCAGCCTTGTGGGGACAACTTCAACAGACAGCCTCGTGTCGCACGAAACTTAAAATCTTAAGAACGTCCCTGAGCCGTATACTGAGCCGTATACTCGGGGTGCTGTCACGCGGTCGGTGGGGGGAACCGTCCCGCCGCCGGTGAGGCAGGAGCCATGCTCCTTGAGCATTTGAAAGTAAAGGGATACAGCGTTGGCCGCATGTTGGCGATGGGTGAGCGGTTGGTTGTCGGAGGCCAGTTCTTTCATGAGGTGGCGCATGCGTTCGGCATCGCGCTGATATTGCGGCGCCCCAGCAGAGGTCGCAAGGAAGCGCAGCAGGCATTTCTGGTACTCCTCATGGTGTTCACCTGCGACATTTCGTTTACAAAGGTACTTGGCGTACCGTACGGAAAGTTCGACTGGTTCCGAAGCCATGGTTATTCCCCTTTGACTTGGTGTATGAGACGTAATATAGTGCGCACTTATTGGGAAAAGTTTACGGTTCATCCGC
Organism: Geobacter sp.; assembly: GCA_003499925.1. Lineage (GTDB taxonomy): Bacteria > Desulfobacterota > Desulfuromonadia > Geobacterales > Geobacteraceae > Geomonas. The sequence continues at coordinate 6,494 of DNRQ01000088.1, read as the reverse complement.
AGAATCTGTGGGTAAAAAACGAGGTGCCTTCGCTTCAACCTGTTCCGGAAAGGTGGCGTGGGTTCGGGAGTTGGATATCCTCCCCAAATGTCATGTTATGCAGGAAGAGGTATATCACCCCATTGGAATGTTATACCGGAAGGGGTGTATCCGCCCGAATGGAACATTATTCTGATTGAATTGGATAATAAATTCAGGCGTGTGCGAAATCAATAAGAATATGAAAGCTTGGATAACAACCAAATCGGCGGGATTAACAGATCCGGTCATCTACGAGTCGACTAAGATGCTGGCGAAAATCCAAAAAACCTTAACGCGAAGACGTGATGGTCTCAAAGTAAATGGAAAAAATGTAACGGAACATGACATTCAAAATGGAGGTAGGTTATGGGACGCGAAGCTATCCTTGCTATTTTAAGGGAATATAAAAATGCCTTTTCCGCTCAATACGGAATTCTTGAAATCGGAATTTTCGGGTCTGTCGCGAGGGACGAGGCCACAGACGATAGCGATGTCGATGTCTGCATCAAAACGATAACCCCTGATGCATTCGCCTTGGTGCATATTAAGGAGGACCTTGAAACTAGAGTTCATAAACACGTTGACATAGTTCGTGTGCGGGAAAAAATGAATCCTTTTTTGAGAAGTCGTCTTGAAAAAGAGGCTCTCTATGTTTGATAAGGAACTGGTTCTAGCCATACTCACTCAAATCAATGAGGCCCTAGAAAAAATCGCCAATCGTACCATTAAGATCAAAAGTGCTGATGATTTTACCGATTCCCCTGAAGGAATGGAAAAACTTGATGGGATTTGCATGCTCTTTATGGCTATCGGAGAATCATTAAAAAATGTCGACAAAATAACCTCCGGCTTACTTTTGTCCCGCTTTCCAGAAATAGATTGGAAAGGCACTATCGGTTTCAGAGATATCATTGCTCACCATTATTTCGATATCGATGCAGAACAAGTATTCTGGATATGTACGAATCATGTTGGTGCCTTGTCTGCAACCATCAAAAAGATAATTGCAGAGCTGAAATAAGCCATGGGAAGCCAAAAATGGAGCCCGGGGGTCAGGGTGCAGTTAACAACCCAAATTGGCACAACCGTCAACCTTATATCGTGGTGCATTCGGAGTTAAGCAGGATTTCAGGGGCGTCCCCCTCGCCCGTCTTGATCCTTGAGCCATTGATTGGTCATGCCCCAGTTGAAGGCCAGCCTTCGGGACATCGCCCACGAAGATTACGAGGGAACGCTGGCAACTTTTGTAACTTATTGAAGACGGGTCAGAAAGTTACATAAGTTACCAGCGTCCCGCCGACTTGCAAGCCTGGTCATAGGGCCCAAGCATGTCCTGCCACCAGAAGGACACCAAAACCACAAAACGCACCTGGTGCGGGACATCGGACAAAGGACCATTGGATGAAGCGATCACAGATTAACGGAACGTCGAGCTGGCTGGGATATCTGGTGGTATCGATCTGCTTTTTCCTTGGTGGCTGCGGCGGCGGCACATCCGGGAGCGCAAACCCTCCCGCGCTGCTTGCCGTTCCCGGTGATTCGAGCAGCTACGCTCCCTATAATACAGGCAACTCCTGGACCTACCGCGTGAGCCGATATGAAACCGGCTCCGGGACGGTTAATTCCATCGATTTCGTAAAGGTAGGTCAATCGAGTGTGATTGACGGCTCGGTTCAGTCGACCGTTACCGAGATCGACAGCTTAGGAAACCGAAGCGATCAGTTGATGATCAAAAATGACAGCGGCTTTTTCTCCGGGGACGACTACCGCATCTTGAAGTTCCCGCTGATGGTGAACGACCATTTCGTTCAGACCCATCTCCTCGGAGCCGACTACGGAGAGGATCTGGATCAGGATGGCATACGCGAAAAGATCGATACGCATGCGGAAGTGACGGTTGTCGGCGTCGAGAGTGTCACGGTAGAGGCCGGAACATTCGATAACTGCGTCAAGGTTCAAACGGACGGACAGCAGACCATGCACTTTTCCAGCGATGGTTCGCAAGCGACCGCCGATATATCCCTCACGGAGTGGTACGCGCCGGGCCTCGGGGTGGTGAAAAGAAACAACTCCGCTACCATCGGCAGTTATGACCTGACGGAGACCTACAACCTCACCGCCTACCACGTCGAGGGCAGGAGCAGCGAGAGTTCCTCTCCCACCGTCGTTTCCGTGGACCAGACCGGCACCATCGGAGCTGCTGCGGCATCGGCGATCACTGCTGGCTTCAGTGAGGATATGGACCCCCTGTCGATCAATGATGCAACGTTTACCCTGAAAAATTCCGCCGGGCAGCCCGTCACCGGAACCGTCTCCTGCTCGCAAAAGGTAGCGCGCTTTGTTCCTGCCGCACCACTTTCCTCCGGGGCCTACAGCGCGACCATCTCTACCGGCGCCTTGGACATGGCCGGAAATCCCCTCACCCAGAACTACAGCTGGAGTTTTAGCGTAGATGCTGCACCCCCACTGGTGGTTGCCTCCTATCCGCTGCCGGGCGCGACCTCCTTTCCCGTCACGTCGCCAATCACCGCTACCTTCAGTGAGCAGATCAACCCCCTGTCCATTGACTCATACAGCTTTCTAGTTCGCAGCCCCAACCAGAGCTCCGTTTACGGCTATCTCAGCCAGAGCGGCAACAGCTGGACTTTTACCCCCAGAAGCGCACTCCAACATGGCGCCACCTACACGGTGACCATTACCGGGAGCGTGAAGGATACGGCCGGCAACAGTCTCCCCGCGACCTACAGCTGGAGCTTCACCACCCCTCCTGCCGTGTTCGATCGTTACCTGACCATCCCCGTTGGTTCTGAAGCGGAGGCGGTGGCAATCGGCGACGTTACCGGGGATGGGAAAAATGACGTCGTCCTGATCACCACCCCCTATTCCGACAGGCCTGCCACCGACAACACGCTTTTCGTTTACCCCCAGGTCGCTTCCGGCAGTCTCGGCATCCCGGTAAAGTACCCGACGAGCGCGACCTATACCAGTGGCTTATCCTCGGTGGCCATAGGAGATATGAACCATGACGGCAAAAAGGACGTCGTGATCACGACTTCCGGGAGCAGCATCCAGGTATTGCTGCAAAATTCTTCCGGAACCTTGAGCGCACCCGTCGTATATCCAACGGCCCACTCCGTGCTGGTGCAAGTCGCGGACGTGAATAATGACGGACGTGACGATGTCATCGCCTTGGGTGACGGCAAGCTTGCCATCTTTCTTCAGGGGCCCGGTGGCAACCTGTCCCTCTCCGGAACCTATGCGGCAACGACCGGTGGCTATGCCGGATTTGCCGTGGGAGATGTCAATCATGACGGCAACCTCGACCTGGTGTATGCCGGCGTGGGGGTGTTGACGGGCAACGGGAACGGATCATTCAACAGCGCCGTTTACTATACTGCCGAAACCGGGAGTCTCGCCGTGGGCGACCTCAACGGCGACGGTCTCAATGACATTGCGGCAGGCAGTGCCGGTGTCTGGTACCAGACCGGCTCTGGAGCGATGGGTGCATTGAGCCAGCGCTACCTCGGTTACAGTATCAAGATTGCCGACATCAACAACGATGCCCGTTCGGATGCCATCGTGCAACATTGGGGGTATGGCCACGTCGGGGTCTTCTTCCAGCGCCCGGACGGCACACTTGGGGAAGAAGACAGTTACCCTTCCGTTTATGGCTCCTACCGCCCGGGGGCACTCGCGGTAGGCGATATCGACGGAAATGGACTCAGCGACATCGTTGTTGTCGACCAGTCGGGCTTGACCCTCCACTACAACAGGGAGCAATCCGTCTCAGGGGGCGGAGTCGCCAAGAGAGCGAAGAGCGTCTCGCTTTCAGTTCTCCCCAGTGTTCGTAAGATATGGCGGCACCTCAAAAAGTGACGCCCGGGGTCCTGTTTGCCCAATATGAAATGAAAGATAGCGCGAGGTGGGGATGAAATACCGTTTGCTCGTATCATTGCTTGGCACTCTTTGCCTCACCGGGTGTGGCGGCGGAGGTGCAGTAGACCCCGCACCTCAACAACAAAGCCAACAGGAACCAGCCCCTGAAGTGGAAACCGTAAAGGCATCGGCGGAAATTGGGGGGACGTATCGTATCGACGCGGATGTTTCCGGCGGTTTTCTTTACCTGACCACCCCGGGCGCACTGCTCCAGCTGGATAAGGGAACCGGCAGCGTCAGAACCCTCGCCGGTTATGAAACGGGTTTCCCCAGACCCGTCAGCGTGTACCACTCGGGCCAGTATCTCTATGGCGGTGACAGCATGGGGAGAATCTTTGGCGTATTCACCGGCGCGGACGGCTTCACCAGCATGGACCTCCTGTACAACGGCCATCTTCCCGGCACCCTCAACGTGGGGAGCATCTTTGGGAACAGCTCGGCCCTGTACTACATGGCTGACGACGGCGTGCATGCGATGCCCTACGGGGAGTATCGCGATACACGCCTGGTCACCGCCTATCCGGCGTCAACTGCCCGCATCGCGGTTACCGATGACGAAATTTTCTTCTCGACCTACACCATGTGCATCTACCGCTTTGACCTGCGCTCCCAGCAGATGCAACTTGTGAGGGGCGGAATACTGAACCAGAGCGGCAACGGCGGCGAATTTCCGGTGATGGCGTGGCATGCCCCCTATCTGTATTGGGTCGATGGCAGCAATCTCGATCGCTATAACCCCGCGACTGCTCAAGTGCAGCGGGTCGCCACCACCTTGCCCCGGTATGTTTCCATGCTTGCCGCGAATGACACCACGGTTTACGCCGGGGCCGAATACGGTTATCCGCCGATGCTGGACCAGGTAGATCTCGCCTCGGGGCAGGTGTCCGAAATCTGGCCCTCCTTATCGACCCTTGGCATAGCGGCGGCAGATGGCACCGCCTATTTCGTCAATGGCAGCGACGTCTTCCAGGTTTCCGGGACAGAACCGCCCCGGCGCATCCTCTCCGGCGCCGATTTCAATGTGTGGTCGGTGCAACGCGGCGGATTCGCCCATGACCACGGCTTCCTGTTCCTGAATGACGGATCGAAGATACTGGTCCATGAACTGGCGACGGGCAAGACGAAGGTGTACCAGCCCGCCATTCCCCCCGAGTCCTTTTTCTACCATGACGGCGCTCTCTATGTTTATACCCGGACCGGCAGCGGGGCGCTGGTCCGGATCCCACTCGACAAGCCCTTGCGCCAACTCGTCGAATTCAGCTCGAGCGACTCCACTCCCGGCACGGTCCTGTCCCTGGTGGGAGACGACAGCAACCTTTACTGGATGTACCAAGGGCGCTATGACCGAGCCTACAAGGTAATGCGTGCGGCAAAGGGGGCGCCTGGAGCTGCCAGCGAGCTCTTCCGCAGCACCTCGCAGCTTAGGGACCTGGCGGTCCATGGCGGACGACTGTACTTTTCCTGCCTGGATAGCTGCGGCAGACCCGGATGGGTACTGGCGAGCCTGGCCCCCGATGGTGGAGCGGTTAGAGCCGAGGTCGCACTGGATGATGATCCCAGATCCTTTTATCTGAACGGGAGTTTCTATATTGCCGGCACCGAGGATCTGCAGCACCGGTCGCTCTATCTGGTTGATGTGGAAAGTGAGACAGTCAAGTTGCTGCTGAGGGGATTGCCCTACAGCAGCAGCCCCACCGTCGATGACCTTACCGTCAAGGCCTCGTCGAAATGGCTCTACATAGGATCGCAGCAAGGATATTCGGCGAAAAAAATCTCGAGGTATCCGATAGTGAGCCAGGGAAAGTTGGGGAGTGAGAACGTGATAGTAGGGCGGCCTGGCGACAACGTCGGCTCGCTGAACCCGGCGTCGATTTCCACCGATGGGGCCTATCTCTATTTCTTCTGGAACGGGACCTTGCAAAAGGTGGCGGAATGACCGCCTGATCCTGGCGGGTATGAAAAAGCGGCCCAGAACTGTCACCAGGGATACGAGGTGAGGTGGCTTAGCCTCGGGCTTGAAGATGCGGGGCAGTACCTGTCGCCGTTGGCAGCACCCTGATCTCCCCCCTCCGTTCACTTCCGGCTACCGGGAGCTGATCAGAACCTTCACAGAAGATGCCTATGAGCCATTTGTTAAACAGGCTGAGTCCGGCTTGGAGGATCTTAAAGAAAAGTGACTATAGGGGGGGAACCGATAGAACCGGGTGTTGACAAGTTAATAACTTTCCTTCCCGCCGGGTGCGCCGGGCATTCCTGGGCTCTGTTTTCCTGTAACATGCTGCAATGGTGAGAGAAAAAGCGTTCTTTGGCAAACTCAAATCATTTGTGAACATCTTGTGACTTCTTCAGGGACGTTCTTAAGATTTTAAGATTTTTCGTAACTTTGTTAAATATTAGCGTTTTTGCTAGCGCCTCATTCCTTTGCTCTGCGAGAGTGACCTGTTGAGATAAGAAGAAACTTAAAATCTTAAGAACGTCCCTGAGCCGTATATAAGAACGTCCCTGAGCCGTATAGTAGCCGGGTAATGGATCTTCAC
>DNRQ01000015.1 GCA_003499925.1 Geobacter sp. | reverse complement strand
CATCGATACTGAAGATCAGCGCTAATCGGGTTAAGGTAAGTTTCCCGCACGCTGCACAAGCCCCCTCTCCCTTGAGGGGAGAGGGTTGGGGAGATGCCACGAAGTAACGTGACAAAGTAGAGTGGATCCGGACCCGGTCAGGGGAGGTTAATTAATGGCAGCATGTCGACCCGTTTTTTGCTACACTGGCGCCATGAGAGAGACCCTCGCCGCATGCATGCTCCTTCTCCTTTGCGCCACGCCGCTCCTCGCGGCAGGCTTCGACACGCCCAGCCTCTCCGCGCCCCTTGCCGCCAGCCACTTTTTCGATCCCGACCGTCTCCTCACCACGGCCGGGGTAAAATATTCGGCAGCGGACGACCTGACCCTGGAGCCCGAATGGGGTCTCGGTTACCGCGCCCTGGAACGGGAGATCCCCGGCGGCATCGAGGAGTCGACCCACCTGGTGCATGCCCAGGCGGGGTGGCGGCTTTCCCTGGCCGAGACCCTGTTCCTGTCGGCGGCGGCCAAGCTCCCGGTGCTGAGCTACGAGAGCACCGGCCGCAATACCGGGCAGCAGCTGGGGACGCGCTACGGTTACGACTTCGCCCGCCCTTTTAGAAACGCCCTCACCTGGACCGGGGAGGTCGGGGTGCACCTGTCGTCCGGGACCGACCTCAGCCTGTACTACGACCAGAGCCCCGTCTCGGGATTGTGGTCCGGCGGGCGGCAGCAGGAAGAACGGATCGGCACCAGGATCATCTGGAGGTTCTGGTGAAAAAGGAGGGGGACGTGGCATATCTGCTTGCGCTCGACCAGGGGACCACCAGCAGCAGGGCGACGCTCTTCACCCCGGAGGGGGAGGCGCTGGGGACGGCGTCAAGGAACCTGTCGCAGCACTATCCCAGACCGGGGTGGGTGGAGCACGATCCGCTGGAGATCTGGGAGGGTCAGCTTGCCTGCCTGAGGGAGGTGCTGGCCGAGCGCGCGGTACTTCCCTGCGAGATCGCCGGGATCGGGATCACCAACCAGCGGGAGACCACGGTGGTCTGGGAGCGCTCGACCGGGAACCCCCTGTACCGGGCCATCGTCTGGCAGGACCGGCGCACGGCGGAGCTGACCGAGTCGCTGAAGCGCGAAGGGTTGGAACCGATGATCCGGGAGCGGACCGGGCTCCTGCTGGACCCGTACTTCTCCGCCAGCAAGCTCAACTGGCTTTTGGAACATGTCGAGGGGCTGCGTGCGCGGGCGGAGCGGGGGGAGGTCTGCTTCGGCACCATCGACTCCTGGCTGGTGTTCCGGTTGAGCGGCGGGCGCTCCCACGTCACCGACCTCTCCAACGCGAGCCGGACCCTGCTGTTCAACATCCGCACCCTGGCCTGGGACGACGACCTGCTGCGGCTCTTCGGCGTGCCGCGCGCCATGCTCCCCGAGGTGCTCCCGAGCGCCTCGCTCTTCGGCCGCAGCGATGCGCAGCTGACCGGCGCGCAATTCCCGATCACCGGCATGGCGGGAGACCAGCAGGCGGCCCTTTTCGGCCAGGGGTGCTTCAAGCCGGGGATGGCCAAGGCGACCTTCGGTACCGGCGCCTTCGTGGTGATGAACAGCGGTGCACAGGTGGCAAGCGGCGCAGGGGTGCTGAGCACCATCGCCTGGCAGCTCCCCGGGGAAGCGGTGCAGTACGCGCTGGAGGGATCGATCTTCATCGCGGGGGCGGCCGTGGAGTGGCTAAAGGAGGGGCTCGGCCTGATCGGGAGTGCGGCCGAGGTGGAGGAGTTGGCCCGAAGCGTACCGGATACCGGAGGAGTCTATTTCGTGCCGGCCCTCTCGGGTCTTGGAACGCCGTACTGGGACCCCTACGCCCGCGGGGTGATCGCCGGTCTGACCCGGGGGAGCAACAGGGCCCATCTGGCCCGCGCCGCACTGGAGGCGATCGCCTTCCAGACGGTGGATGCCATCCGGGCCATGGAAAGGGGAAGCGGCATCGCGCTGAGCGAGCTGCGGGTGGACGGGGGGGCGGCGCGAAACGATCTGCTGCTGGAACTGCAGGCCGACCTGCTGGGTGCCCCGGTGCTGAGGCCCCGCTGCACCGAGACCACCTCGCTGGGAGCCGCAATGCTCGCGGGGATAGGCGCAGGTCTCATGGACACGGGGTCGATTGCCAGGCATTGGGCGCTGGACCGGCGCTTCGAGCCGTTAATGGGGCGTGAGCGCAGGGAAGAGCTCTGCCGTGGCTGGCAGCGCAGCGTCCAGCTGGCACTGGGATGGGGGAGAGGCAATTGACGATTGTTCATTGTCCATTGTCTCACTGCCGTCCAGCAGCTCCCTCACCTTGGCCAGCAGCTGGTTGGGGAGCAGCGGCTTGCTGATCAGATGCAGCCCGGCGTCGATCAGACCGTTTTTGTCGATGATGTCCGCCGTGTAGCCGCTGACGAAGACCGCCTTGGTGCCAGGCTTCATGGCGCTGATCTCCAGGAAGGCCTCCTTGCCGTTTTTCTTCGGCATGATCACATCCATAACCAGCAGATCGATCAGTTCCCGGTGTTCCCGGAATTTGACCACGGCATCCTCGCCGTCGCGCGCCTCGATGACCCGGTATCCCGAGCCGGTCAGGACGGTCCTCACCAGCGCCCTCACCCCCTCGTCGTCCTCGGCAAGCAGGATGGTCTCGCTCCCGCCGGCTATCTGCGGCGGCTCGATCCGGATCGCCTCCTGGCTCCCGGCGACCAGGGGGAGGTAGATGTTGAAGGTGGTCCCCCGGCCCGGCTCGCTGTAGACGTTGATGTAGCCGTCATGCTGCTTCACTATGCCGTAGGCTATGGAGAGGCCGAGCCCGGTACCGTGCCCCACCTCCTTGGTGGTGAAGAACGGCTCGAAGATCTTTTCCCTGGTTCTTTCATCCATCCCCGCGCCGGTGTCCGAGACGGAGATGCGGGCGAAGCTCCCGGGCCTGCCGTAGCCGTGCACCCTGACGAAGTCCTGGTCGATCTCGAGCTTGCTGGTGCCGATGATGAGGCACCCCTTGCGCTGCATGGCGTCGCGGGCATTGGCCGCCAGATTGGTCAGCACCTGCTCGAGCTGCCCGCTGTCCGCCATGACGGTGATCTCTTCGCCGCTTAGCCTGGTCACCAGCTCGATCTCCTCGCCGATCAGCCGCGCCAGGAACTTCTCGGTCCTCAGGACGGTGGCGTTCAGCTCGATCGGTTTAGGGTTCATGACCTGCTTCCGGCTGTAGGCCAAAAGGCTGTTGGTGAGCGTAAGCGCCCTCTCGGAGGCGGCCATTATCTGGTCCAGGTTGTGCTTCAGGGGGCTCTCCTGCTCCAGCTGCCGGCAGGTCAGGTTGCAAAAGCCCATGATCACGGTGAGGATGTTGTTGAAGTCGTGCGCCACCCCTCCGGCCAGGGTCCCCAGCGCCTCCATCTTCTGCACATGGCGCAGCTGATGCTCCAGGTTCTTCTGCTCGGTGAGGTCCCGGTAGCAGATCACCCGTCCGACGATCTTCGCGTCGATCACCTGGGGCGCGGAGAACCTCTCGAAGACCCTGCCGTCCTTGAACTGCAGCTGATCGTAGCTTTGCTCCGCCAGCGCGACATACTCCTTTTCGGTCAGCGCCAGGAATCTCTGCGGATCCTGCAGCTGTTCCAGCACGTAGCCGCGCAGCAGCTTGTCGTCCCGGCTCCCCATCACCTGTGCGGGAATGCGCCACATGTCGCCGAACCTCTTGTTTGCGATCACGGTCTTGCCGTCCAGGTCCCGCACCATGATGCCGTCGGCGGTCGACTCCAGCGTGGCGCTGAGCAGGGAGAGGGTGTGCTTCCTCCTGTCATCGTCTTGCCTGCGGGCCGAGATGTCCCTGATGATCCCGAGCCAGACCGAGCGGTCGCCCAGATGCAACTGGCTCAGCGAGAGTTCGACGGGAACCTCTGTTGCGTCGCTCCTTGTACCTGTGCATTCCCGGATGGCGCCCCCTTGGCAGAAATCGGCTCGGCCGCTCCCGCGCAGCTCCGAGAGCTGTTCCAGGTCGCCCAGGATCGAGCTGACCCGGCTTCCGACCATCTCGGCGGCTGGATAGCCGAAGATGCGCTCGGCTGCGCGGTTGAAGGAGTGGAGCACCAGCTGGTCGTCGAACAGGACCACGCCGTCCACCACGTGTGTCAGGACCTTTTCGGCCAGCGACTTCTGTACGGCGGCTGCCTCCCGAAACGGCTTGAAGATGAAGCGGTAGAGCACCGGGCTGAAGAGAAGCGCCAGCAAAAAGGCGTCGACGAAACTCTCCAGGACCCCGTTGCGGATCGGCAAAAGGTGCGGCAGTGCGAACATGAGAAGCAGCTCGATGCAGAAGAGCACCAGCAGCAGGATCCCTATGCTCCTGACCCGGGAAGGAAACCTCAAGGGGGAAATTTTCGACTGGTCCATCGGGATACCCTTTGCGGGAACAGCGCCGGTTGCTCTCCAAGTCAACTCTTCTACTGCTACCGTATCGGCCGGGATGGCTATAACTTTAATGAGTAATTAATGCGCGGCAGGGTGGCAATTGCGCGCGGACCTTGCTACTCTTTAAGAAGGGCGTTACTGCGACAGGAGGGTTGGTGACGGACAGGGGAGCGCTTCTCGATAAGCTAATGAAGGGAAACACCTTCGACCTCCTGGTGATCGGCGGCGGCGCCACCGGCTGCGGCATCGCGCTCGATGCGGCCAGCCGGGGGTTGCAGGTCGCCCTGGCGGAGCAGGGGGATTTCGCCTGCGGGACCAGCGGCAGGAGCACCAAGCTGCTGCACGGGGGGGTGCGCTACCTGGAGGCGGCGCTGCTCCACTTTGACCGGGTGCAGTTCAACCTGGTGCGCGATGCCCTTCATGAGCGGGGAGTGCTTCTGGGGATCGCCCCGCACCTTTGCCGCCGTCTCACCCTGGCCACCCCGCTCTACAGCTGCGCCGAGGTCCCCTATGTCTTCGCCGGCCTCAAGATCTACGACCTGCTGGCCGGAAGCGCGGGGCTCGGCTCCAGCCGTTTCCTGGGGCGCGCCGAGATGCTGGCCCGCTTCCCGATGCTGAAGGGGGAGGGACTCAAGGGGGGGGTGCTCTACTACGACGGCCAGTTCAACGACGCCCGGATGAATCTGGCGCTGGCGCTCACCGCGATAGGGGAGGGGGCCGCCGTGGCAAACCACCTGGAGGTGGTCGGCTTCCTGAACCGGGACGGCAGGATCAACGGTGCCCGGGTGCGGGAGCGCTTCAGCGGCAGGCAATGGGAGATCCGCGCGCGCTGCGTGGTGAACGCCTGCGGCCCCTCGGCGGACCGGCTGCGCCTGATGGACGACCCGGATGCTGCGCCGCTTTTGCAGGTGAGCTCGGGGATCCACATCGTGCTCCCCCGGCGCTTCGCGCCGCCAGACGGCGCCGGAATCACCATCCCCAGGACCGAGGACGGCAGGGTGCTCTTCATCCTCCCCTGGCTGGGGGGGTGTCTGGTCGGCACCACCGACGAGCCGGCTTCCCCCTGCGCCAACCCGGCCGTGACCGAGCACGACGTCGACTATCTGCTGCGGCATGTGGGGCGCTACTTCGACCTGGGGCTCGATCGCTGCGAGATCAGGGCCGCCTGGGCGGGGCTCAGGCCGCTGGTGCGGGACCTGTCGGCTGCCGATACGGCCAAGCTCGCCCGCGACCACGTGATCAGCCGCTCCCCCTCCGGGCTGATCACCATAGCCGGCGGCAAATGGACCACCTACCGCAAGATGGCGCTGGACACGGTGGATTACGCGGTGCGCGTCGCCGGACTGGCTCCCGCCCGGCAGTGCCGGACCGACCGGATCATCCTTTGGGGGGGCGAAGGGTTCCGGCCCGACGCGGCGCCCGCACTCGCCTCGGAATACGGCATCTCCCCGGAGAGCGCCTGGCACCTGCACCGCTCCTACGGCGATCAGGCGCCCCGGGTGGCGGAGCTTTGCAGCGGCCCCTTTCATGAGCCGCTGCTGCCGGGACACCCGTATCTCAAGGGAGAGCTCCTTTACGCGCTGCGGCGCGAATTTGCGCTGCAGCCTGCCGATTTCCTGGTGCGCCGCATACCGCTTGCCCTTCTGGACAACCGGGGCGCGCGGGCTGCGGCACCTTTCGTGCTTGAGACCATGGCAAGGGAGCTTGGCTGGGACGAGGGGAGGCTGGCAAAAGAGCGGCAGGAGCTGGATCTGAGGCTGAGCCTCGCCCTGTGACGAGTAGCAGGTAGCATTCCCTTCTTTAGCTACCTCGTCGGTTTCAATGAAACCCCTTGCGGTGGCATCACCCCGGCTCTGCTACTATCAAAGACTCAATGACTCCCCGCTCAACCATATCCTCTGCTTTGGCCTGACCTTCACTGCATCTCCTCCTTTCTTTATCTGATGCAACTTGTCTTCCGGAAAATCCAGTCGTTTCCCCGGTAAATCCAGTCGATGCAGTCAGGCGAACGATGCGAAGCCTGCAGAGGGAAATCACCTAGAGTGTGAGGGGAAACCGAAGTTTGTCGGCAGTTTCGCTCTGTCAGTCCTGCCGCGCCAAGCCCCGTTTCGAATCTGGGTTGGCCGATGAAGGCCTGACATCTTTTGTTCAGGATTAAAAAATATCCAGTCCCTTGTTTTTTAGTCGAAAGGTGCTAAAAAGCTATGAGTAAATATTAATCCAATCTGGTCTGAATGTTAACAATTCGGAACTATTGAAAAACGGTAATCGCTGCTGCGGCTTTTGCTCGCTTTGGATACGGCCCGGATACAGCTCGGATACGGCTCGGGCGGCCTGATCGTTGAGGCGATCCATCATCGCCTGATGCCAGAGGAGATGGCCTGCTTTTTTGCAGTTAGAGCATGAGTCTGGTCCGGAAGAAGATGAGAAACGGCTTTCCCGGAAGTCAAATCATTGCGAGGAGGTGACGCACCCTGAAAACGGCAGCGGCGCATTGATTACTGGTGCAATTACGTTTGGAAAGGAGGTTAAATTAATGGGGATCAAAGGGTCATTGCGATTGCTTCTGTGCATCTCCCTGCTGACCGCTTCAACCAGCTGGTCTGCGGAGATACATGGCAGAAGTTCCACCCAGTTTCTCTCATTCAACAACGAACTGCTGGATGACCACCGTCAGATAGAGCTGGCCGAATATCTGCGCCTCTCCATCACCAACATCGACCAGGCCGGAAAGTTCTCCATCCACGGCTATGGCAGGGGGTCCCAGGATTTCACCAACGGTGAAGGGCTAAACGGCAGGCTCTATTACCTGTATGGAGATTACCGCGGCCTGTTCGACAAGGTCGACCTGAGGGTGGGGCGCCAGTTCGTCAACCTCGCCGCCGGAAGCGCCATCATCGACGGCGCCCAGATCGGCCTGAACAACGTGGGGCCGGTCGCCTTCACCGTCTTGGGGGGGCGCGACGTCCTCTTCGGCCTGAACGGNNGTGTCGAGGGACGTCATCGGGGCAACCTTCAAGCAGTACCTGCTGAACAACCTCAAGGCCTACGGCAACCTGAGGTACGACATCGCCGCGGAGAGCTTCAACGAGGTGCTGGGCGGCGTCAAGTACTACCCGACCTCGGACCTGATCTTCACCGGCGAGTACTACCAGAGCTACCCGACCTTCGACACCACCTCGATCTACTCGGTCTTCGCGGTAAACCGCTATCAGGAAGGGGTGTTCCGGGTCGACTACACCGTCAACAACATGGTGTCGCTCAATGCGGGGTACAACCGCCAGGGTTATGGCGAAGACGGCACGGCGAACGTCTACCATGCCGGGATAGGGCTGCGACCCATCGAGCCGCTCGCGGTGAGTCTGGAATATGACAAGCGTAACGGCTATTACGGCAGCTTGGACGGGGGGATCGCCACCGCATCCTACGATATCGGCAAGAGCTCCCAGATCGCGGGCGGCATCACCTACGACGTCTACGAGCGCGATGTACTGACCGGCCACGAGATCGCCCGCAGATACTGGTTGGGCGGCAGGCACAAACTGGCCAGCAACATGGCGCTGTCGGGCCGCATCCAAAACGACGTCAACCATCGTTACAGCCGCAATGTCTCCGGGCGGGTGACGTTCGACTACGATTTCTAGAAAGGGGGGTGCTACTGTGAAGAAAATGTTGTTTATTTGCATGCTCTTGTCACTGACTGTCCTGTACGTCCAGCAGGCACTGGCCCAGAAACAGCAGCACAAGGAATACGCCGAAATGCAGATTCCGGAGTGCAACAGCTGCCACAAGGGGGAAGGGGTGGCGCCCAACCACGACAGCGACTGGGTGCGCAACCACCGTACCCTGGCCAGCAAGGCGGGGCACAACTGCGCCGAGTGCCACGGCCAGACCATGTGTCTCGACTGTCACCAGGGGGGCGGCATCAATGCCGATCTCTCCGTGGCTAACTTTGGCCGCGACTATCTGCCGAAGAGCCACCGCAGCGATTTCGTCACCATCCACCCCATCAAGGCGCTGGACAACCCGCAGAGCTGTTACCGCTGCCACGATCAGAAGTTCTGCAACGCCTGCCACGCCCGTTTTCCGCAGGGGAACCTGAGGATCAAGTCCCACCTGGCGCTAGGCTCCGTCGGCCAGGCCTATGCGCCCGCCCTGAACGAGCACGCCACGGAGGCCAGGCGCAACCTGCAGTCGTGCCAGGCCTGCCATCCGGACGGGGATGTCTGCATCCAGTGCCACGCAAGCGGCAGTACCAATCCGCATCCGCGCAACTGGAGAGCGATCAAGAACAACTACCGGGACAAAGCCGGGAGCAGGGTCTGTACCAAGTGTCACCTGCCGGGAACCTATTGACTGGGCAAACTATTAACCAAGGAGGCATCAACATGAGTAGAACAGCGTATAAGTTTTCTGCCGTAATCGGCTCACTCCTGCTCACTGCCGTGCTTGCCGCTTGCGGTTCGGACAAACGAGAGGGGGGTGGGACTCCCGCGGATGTGCCGAGAGTTGCCGAAAGCACCTGCAGGGTATGTCACTCGACCTCGGTGGATCCCCTGTCGGGACGCAGCATTGTTCCGGATGTTCTGGCCTCTCCGCATAACACGGAGGCACTCGGTTGCCAGGGGTGTCATGGCGGTGGAGCCCA
The DNA here is from genome assembly GCA_003499925.1 of Geobacter sp. Lineage (GTDB taxonomy): Bacteria > Desulfobacterota > Desulfuromonadia > Geobacterales > Geobacteraceae > Geomonas. Next base: position 7,996 of record DNRQ01000015.1, on the reverse strand, counting down.
ACACAACGGTATAGGCCCGATCCCATTTCCAAACCCGGTTGACAGGTGCAAAGTGTGTCATGATGGCACCAATGCATTCGGCGGCAATAGTGTGGTCAGAGATCATCACACGGGCGTCTATTTTGCCTCTGCCGGTGGCCCAGGCGAATGCGGCACCTGCCACAATCCACACTACCCCTTTGGACACTTCGTCGGCGGTAGCTGCGTAGCCTGCCACGCTTTTGCCCAGGATAGGACCGCCTTCGGCAACTATGTCAATGACAACAGCGGCGTGCGTGCCATCACCGGGGAGTTCGTCAAGCGGTCGCACCACGTGACCGGCCGTGCCGTTAAGGACTCCGACTGCGCCGTCTGCCATCTGGAAGGGAGGAAAGTGGGCGACGCTATCGCCGTCGACACCAACTTCCATATGAAAGACGACAGGATTTACCTGCGTAACGGCAATGCCGGCCTTGGCCAGACCCCTGACAAGTCCGCCGCAGGCGGCTATGCCTGGCGGCCGTCCGCCCCCGACCACACCCTCATGGATCAGTTCTGCTTCTCCTGCCACAACGCAGCAGGCGCTCCGACGGCGGCTGCTGCTCTCGCCGGCGTAACCGGTTACACCGGCACGGCACTGAACCCGTTCGGCGACTCCGTCTCCAACCCCTATGACCAGGTTTCCCGTATCAACGTGGTAGGCGTGTACGAGCAGTTCGACACCGGCAACAGCTCGCACCACGCCGTTCGTGGTCAGAAGTACAACAGCAACTTCCTCACCGCAGCGCAGTTCACCAACATCTCCACGGCCAACGTCAACTTCCGCAATGGTACAAACGCCGCTCCGATCACGGGCATAAGAGGTACTATCTCTGCTACGAATCTCACACCATTAACCGGTACCATGTTCGAAACCGGCAAGTTCACCACAACGTACACCACCCTCAATGGCGAAACCCCGCGCGATACCAGCGTCCTGCACTGCGGCGACTGCCACACCGTAGGCCAGTTCCGTCTCGCCGATGTCAGCACCGCTGCAGGTTCCTTCAACAAGGTCGCCATCGGCGCTCACGGATCCAACAATGAGTACCTGCTGCGCAACTCCAATGGCGATGACACATTCGCCAAGGATGCGCTGGTATGCTTCATCTGCCACAAAGAGAACCTTTACAGTAATCCGGGGCAAACGGCAGACTTCAATGCACCCGACATACAAGCCCATAACAGCGTCAACAACTCATTTGTGGATTGCAACGGCAACAATGAAAACTCCGCCGGTCTGCTCGGACTAGCCCGTCTCGTGCCGGATGAAGCATTTACCGGCGGTCAAGCCACTAATAACGCAGAGTTCCAAGCTTTAGTAGCAGCCGGCAAATACAACAATACCGGCGGCGGCAACATCTTCGGCATCAAGTGCGCCAACTGCCACAATGCCAGCGACAAGAAGACCTTCGGCGGCATCCACGGCAACGCCGGCAACGCGAGCTACCTAAGCTACAGCGGCGCAAAGAACTCGCCTCCAACCAATCCCACGGGTGCTGTCTCCGCGGTCTCCCGCAAGCCGTTCCGCTTCATGGGCGGTCTGGGCAACATCCGCTACAACGGCGGCGACAGTGCTGACCAGTGGACAGTCAGGACGCTCAGCCAGGCCAACAAGCAGGGGTGCTACACCCTGAACGGCGCCAGCACCGTGACCAGAGCCGGCGCCAGAGTTCCCAACCCGTCTCCGACCAGAGCGGTCGCCTCCGGCGCCAACGTAAGCAGCCTCGCTATCGCCGACGACAACGGCATCCTCGGTTCATGGGGAGCCTGTACCGACCACGCCGGAACCAGCGTGTTTGCCGGTCGTCAAACAACGAGGACGCTGCTCCGTCCGCTGACCTACTGATTTTCCTCCCACCGTGGAGAGGGGGACTCCCCCTCTCCCGCAGGTTTACTGCAAACCCGCCGGCGCAAGCGCACCGGCGGGTTTTCTTTGCCCGGCACAGCGGGGCACCCGGGCCCGCTGCAATGGTCGGGGCGTCGCCCGGACCAGCGGGAAGCCGGCTGCGGAGCGGCGGAATCGGTTCTGCCGATAGACGGCAGCGAATTAATCAATATTGTATTGAGGTGCGGGTAGCGGGTAGGCTAAAATACAAATGGTGGTTGCTACGTCTTTGCGGTAATTATCTCGGAGGTGTGGGTGACGCTTTTAGCGATTGATGCCACGGAGTTGGTCTGTATGGGAATCACGGTGATTTTTGCCAATGGTGACGAAAGAAAAGTCCCTTCATATATGCTTGATTATCTGATTCGAGAGCAAAAGATAGTAGCCTTTCTCAGGTCCGATGGCTGGGTCCAGATAGGCCGCGATCCGATACGCAAGTCGCAGCAGCCATTGACGAAGGCCGGGGACAGGTGGAACGATTTCATGTTCAAGCGGTCCCACACCTAAAACGTCATTGCGGGTTGCCGCCTGCCGCGCCGCAAACTTTGCCCCGGGCCATTTTGCAGCTCTTCCGGTCAGCATTTCTGCAGCGAATTCATTCCATGGACCGGCGTGACGGAACTGGCACGCTGGAGGATGGGGGGAGCGGCAGGGGCAGTTCGGCGCGGGCGAGAGTCCTCTCTGCTGCTCCAGCCTCGCCATGCTCTGGCAAATGCAATCTTGCCGTCAGCCAGTCTTGTGTACAGAACCTGTATAGCCAAAACGTTCCACTGCGAAACCATCGCCTCCCTGCCTGATCCAACGTGGACGCGGTCCCCTCGAAACGCCGGGGTGCTGAACCGGCAACCAGGCATCCCTGTTTTATTTCTTTAATTTCATGTGCAGATGTTGACTTTCAATGGATGGTGCATAGAATCGTATACAGCATCTTTCGCCTGTCTTATTCTACTCGAAAAAATAAAAAATGCCGCGATCTTCATCCATGGCTGGCACAGGCCCTGTGGATGTGGGTGCACCTGTGAGTCATACCGCTGGAAGCGCGTATGATTTTTTGATTCTGATGCATTATAATGCGGGGTAGGGGACATTATGACAAATATCGATCATGACGAGAAAGGATTTACCTGTGAGTGCGGCTTGCGAAACGATTATCCGAACTATGTGCAGGCTCATTGGAGCGTGAAGCTTGCCTATTCTTGCGGTTCGTGTCACAGGCAATATCTCCTGTTCAGAGGCACTGTGACGAAGACCTCGCGGGACAACCCTGAAGTCTATGACAGTGAGGCTTTCGGGGATTGAGTTCTTCTCCGGAGCAAGGCGCAGGCTAGGAAACGGGAACTGCCAAATGAAACAGGCGGAGGAAATTATCCCCCGCCTGCTTGTCAGTTGATCTGTCGCCGGTAAGCCGGTTACTTCTTTTCTGCCTCAGCCGCCGCCTCGGGGGCAGGCGTCAAAGCGGCAGTGCGCTTGGCGAGTTCCGCCTTCAGATAGTCAATTTCGATGCTGAGACTCTTCTGCCCGTCTAACAGCTTCGCCTCTTTTCCTGCCAGCCGTGCATTCTCCGCCTTGACCTGTTCCAGTTCCTTCACGACCGCCTCGTATTTTATCAGGCCGGCCCGCAGTTTCTCAAGCTCCGCCTTTCTGTCTTCAAATACCTTCACTTTGGCCCTGATTTTGGCGACCTGCCCGCTCAAGGTCTTGAGCTCTTCAGCCGCCTTTGCCGTGTCGACCCGGCTCTGCCCGAGCGTCAGATGCATGTCGACCAGGTCGGTCAGGTGTTTGACGCTGTTGGCCGCCTCCGGGCTGATGTCCCCGAGCCCGAACATGGTGCGGCTGTTTACGAAGGCGTCTTCACTCCTCTTGATGGTGGAGCGCGCCGCCTCGATGTCCCGGGCCACCAGCTTGTTCTCGTTGGTTTTTTTGGCGAAGGCGTCGATGGCGGCCTTTGCCGCATCGATCTGGGTTTGTGCCTTGGCTTTCTCGTCCGCGTGAACGGCGCTGGGAGCGATGAGCAGGAACAGGCAGGCAATTATCTTCAGTGTCCGCATCTTATTTCTCCTCCGGCTGCATGTAGCGCTCAAGCTGAGCCTCGAGCTTCTTCAGTTCGGCACGGTTCAGGGCCACGTCTTCGGAGAGTTCCTTCTCGCCTGCCTTGGCCTCGGCCACCGTCAACTGCAGTTCAGCCCGCTCGATCTGCTGGAGCGCCAGTTTTTCATTGCCGCTGACTCCTGCTCCCTGTGCCATCATAAGGCTCACCTTGGCGGCGTCCATCTGTTCCCTGGCATATTCGCCGACCTTGCTGGCACTGAGTTTCTCCATCCGCTGATCTGCCTGCTGGATACGCTCGGAGGTTTCCCTGGGGAGCTCGCCTCCGAAAGCGGCTGCTGCCGATAGCACAAATAGAGCCGCCAATCCGATCATGATGTGCCGCATGTAAACCCTCCCGATATAGACAGCCCGAACCCTGAACCAGAGGCGCTCATGGTTGCCGTCGCCGCCGACCTCAGAGCACCCACTCTGTTAATGATAAACGCAGTCACATCTTTTAACGCATAACCTGAATTCCGTCAATACATTACCTCCTTAGCCCGAAAAATTTCTCGCACCCCTTCCGTTGCTCTGGGCGAATCTCGTATTGCCCAGAGCACGGCTCTCTTGCGCTGCAAAAAGCCCCCTCCCCTTCAAGGGGGGGTCGGGGTGGGGATGGGGGAGGGAAAACGGGAAGGGCTCCCAGACAGCGGAAGGTCGGTGCTGTCCGATCCTTTTTTGGCCGGCATGTTGCATCCGCAACGACTTGCGGGATGGGGATTTCCCGTGCAACCCGCTCCCATCCTTCTTTTCGTCAGGCGTTCACGGCCTGGCCCTGACGGCTCGTTGACTCCGCGTCAAAATTACCCCCCCCCGGCTATGCATCCGCCAGCGGGGCCGCTAACTCGGCAAAGCGGGTGCGATAGGAACAAAAATGGCGATTACCCCCCTGCAGGCATATGTCCCGGCACCGGTATTTCCCGAATCCGGTGTAGCGAACAAGAATCGCGGCACTTCATCCTTCGAAACGCTGCTAAGCTCCAGGCGCTCCGCCGACGGCAGTTCACCGGTAAGGGGAGAACACGCCGCAGCGGAACTGCTTCGGCTCCAGATGATGCACAACTCCCTTTCCCTCTCCGGCGACGGCGAAACGTGCCGGAGCTCGGGGAGCCAGGCGCTGGAATCCCTTCTCGCCGTTCTGTCCGGAACCTCCCGTGCACTTCCTGACGGGAAGGGTCCTCCGGCACGGACGACTGACGCAGAATCGGCGCTGGTCGGCGTGGCAGCGGACGGCGCTCCCATGGAAAACAGCGCCGAAATCGACGAGATCGGCGAGATCGGCGAGACGGCGGCCCAGTTCATCGGCACGCCTTACCGGTTTGGCGGGGAGGGGCCGGCCGGGATCGACTGTTCCAGCTTCGTGCAGCAGGTTTTCCAGGAACACGAGATAGAGCTTCCCAGGACGGCCCGGGAGCAGATCAAGATGGGGAGCGAGGTTGCGCAAGGGGAGTTGAGAAAAGGGGATCTGGTCTTCTTTCAGACCTACGCCTCCTACCCGTCCCACGTCGGGATATACCTGGGCGAGGGCAAGATGATACATGCCTCGTCAGGCAAGGGAGAGGTCACCATCTCCGATATCAACAGCGATTACTACCGCTCGCGCTATCTCGGCGCCAAGCGCGTCGCCTGATCAACCCCGCCTGGTCAAAGAACTCCTTTACCTTTACCTCCCCGCATCACCCAGCGTGCTGTTTTACCCACAACACGTAGCGGTCCATCCATCCCTGCAGGAATTTAGCGGTGTCTGCGCTGGCGAAGTTGCCGGCCGCGTCGAAAAATCCCTCCTTTACCTGGATGAATACTTCCGGTTGGCCCAGTGTCGGTACGTCCAGGTAGGCGAGGACGTTGCGCAGATGCTGTTGCGCCGCGGCCGAGCCGATGGTGCCGATGGAAGCGCCCACTACCCCTGCGGGTTTGCCCGCCCAGGCACTGTCTCCGTAAGGACGCGAGGCGTTGTCCAGGGCATTCTTGAGCACCCCCGGCATGGAACGGTTGTACTCGGGTGTGACGAAGATAAGGCCGGCGGCAGCCCTGATTTCGCTTTTGATCCGCTTGACGGGCTCAGCCTGGTTTGCGTCGTCGTCCTGGTTGTAAAGCGGCAAGTCACCGATTTGCAACTGCCTGAATGAGAACTCCGGCGGTGCCAGCCTTGTCAGGGCATCGGCGAGTTTTTTATTGATTGAATCCCGGCGAAGGCTGCCGACTACGACGACTATTTGGTATTGGCCCATGTCGATCTCCTATAGCTAGCGAAGCATACAGAGTGGGTACGATCGTACTGTCAGTTACGACTATACCATGGGTCGAGTTCATTGGCGACAACCTGCAGTGGGTCGATCTTCAGCTGGATTCCATGCCGCTGTTCCCTCAACGGAACTATATCCAAAACAAAGGCTGTGCCTTTACCCCCCTTTGCAAAGGGGGGCAAGGGGGGATTTTGCCCACCTGAGCTGACTAAATCCCCCTCGATCCCCCTTTGCTAAAGGGGGAGGAGGACGTCTATGACAGTCCCTGGAGATCATGTCGGCCTTTGAGGAAGAGTCAGGACGTGCACCTAGCGGTTCGGCGTAGACAGGTAAATTGCTTATTACGAGGAGTTGTGATGTAATGAGAGTCAGGGAAGGTGAGTCCCTTTCACCTTCAAGGAGGTGTAGACGATGAGACATGAAGGTACCAACCTTGAGAGCAGTCACGACAAAATCTGTACCATGGAGAATGCCAGACTGATAAACAAACTAGCTTCGGATGCCACCGTGAGTTGCAGCAAATGCGGCGCAAGAGCTCACGACCCCGCAAGTCTCTGCAGTCCGGTCCAGTTGACCGGCTCAGGCTAGCGGATGCACCTTTTGATTCCATGATCAGGTGAGCTGAACCGATCAGGTTAGCCTCATCGGGTCGGCCGTGAGGTTTGCCAACCACTGCTGCAGCTGTAAAAAAGCCCCGCCAGGCTTCCCGGGTGGGGCTTTTCTTGTCAACGACAAGGTCAGCCTTACTCAATTCCCGCTCAGGAAGAGGTGGAGGGGCAGGCTGGGGGCAGACGGAGGAAACTATTTCTGCAGCTTTGCTACAACTGACTGGCCTGTAATAACACTGACTTTATAGGCGACCTGAGTCTCCCCGGACGGGGTTAGACGATCGGCATCACCGCGAATGGCCGCTTGCAGAAATCGCAGACATAAACTTCCGCATCCCCGCTGACAACGTTTACCTCCGCCGTGCCCGGTTCTTCCAACTCGAAGGAAATCATCCCCGCGTCTTTGACCGGTCCTTTACAGGAAGGACAGTTGATCGGGAGCAGATCGGCAAAGACGAGGTCGCGGAATTCAGCGATGGAGTAATAACCGATGAAATCGAGGTAGGAGAAGAGCTTTTCAGCATGTGCGAACTGCCCGACTGTCGGAAACTCAAAAAGGTGCCTGTCGATGTTGTAGAGACAGAGCATCCCCTTTTTCAATTCAGGCTGCAGGGATAGGGGAACGTCGGTCAGCTTGAAACACGGGTACGGCTGTTGACTTAGTACCTCCTGGAAAAGGGGCATTTCCTCCTCCCTTCAGATACACTCAGCTCGGCTCTGAGGTTCACGGGTTGTGCCGATCTCCGAAGATAGCGTCAACGACTTGATTTCGAAGTAGATTTGCGAACGATTTCAGGGGCGTTGGGCCTTCCGCTACTTGGTTTTAAAGCGGACCTCGCTGACTCGCGTGCGGGTCAGGTCTTCTTTTGACTCCAGGACCCCTTCCCTTACCAGATGTTCGATTCGCTCGGCGAAATAAACGTTCGGGAGTCCCCGTCCGTTGTCGAGTTCTATCATGGTTGTTGTGACGATCCTGGCAACCTGGCACCATTCGGAAGAGGCATTTGACAGAAGCGCCTGGTCCATCTCCTTGATGTCTCTCTCCGATAGTTGATCCACCATTCTCCTCTGTTCTGGCGTCATAGGTTGATCACTCTGGAACTCTTCCTTTTTAGTCATCTCAGGTGATCAGCGACAATTAAAACTCC
>DNRQ01000037.1 GCA_003499925.1 Geobacter sp. | reverse complement strand
GAATAATAGTTGACGTTGATCACTCAGGTCTCCTCTGTAGGTTTATTCGTGCCAACACCGACCGGCCTTGGCCGGTCGCTTCGGTACCTATGCGAGCTGATCCTGGTACAGGTTAAGATTAGCTCGTCACCGGAGTAACTCAACCAACTAACAACGTCTTCCTCAGGCAATCTTCCGGGTTGCCTGCAGTTGGGGATGCCCTCCATGTGACAGCCCCCTTTACCTGCGCAGCCATTGAGTTGACACGATAGTATCACAATAGTACCATTGGGCGATGCCACCCAAGATACGAGAGCGGATAGACCGACTTCGAAAGGCTGGTTTTGCCGATCGGGGCGGGAAAGGGAGCCACCGCAACTTCACCCATCCGGCTTGCAGCAAGCCCGTCACTGTATCCGGCAGCCCCGGCGACGATGCCAAGCCTTATCAGGAACGGCAGGTGCAAGCTGCGATTGAGGAGAGCAAGAAATGAAGAAAACGGACAAATATCTTAAGATTGTCGAATGGTCCGAAGAGGACGGTTGTTATGTTGGAACCTGTCCCGGTCTTATCTATGGAGGGGTGCATGGTGACGATGAAACAAAGGTTTACCGGGAGTTGTGTCAGGCCGTGGCGGAGGCAGTAGAGTTGTATCAAGCCGATGACAAACCCCTGCCCCCTTCGACCGCTAACAAGGAGTACTCCGGGCGCTTTGTTCTGAGGGTCGACAAGGAACTGCATCGCGAAGTCGCCATTCGTGCCCTCCGCGCCGGTGAAAGCCTGAACAGCTACTGCCAAAGGGTTCTAAAGAAGGCCACCGAGCAACGGTGAATCCCTGGCGGTACAGGCTGATTATCAGCTCCACAGCGCCGGCTCTCGGAATAGACGAAGCCACAGACGATGGGCATCACCCGTACTCTGCCCTGCTGGCCACTGGCTGCCTATTATGCGACCGTATGCCTCCGATGATGAGTCATCATCTTTGGTTGCTCAGTGAGACAGCCTTTCAAGCGGGTTAAGGTAGAACATTCTGTCCCACCCATACTTTTCCGCCTTATATAGCCACAGGTATGGAATCTGAGTGATGATTGCATAATGGAGATGGGGTGCTTTTCCTACTGCGTTCCCGGTAGAACCAACAGTTCCGACTGCACTTCCTTGGCTGACAAACTCACCATCTTTAACTTGTATGCTTTTCAGGTGCGCGTAGTAATGAATCCGCCATTTCGGGCCAAGAATTGAAACAACATTACCGCCTCCCGGAGTAAAACCTGCATTTACAACGAGTCCAGAGCAGGCAGCGACAACCGGAGTTCCTTCCTTGGCAAAGATGTCAATTCCCTTGTGTACTCCTGACTTACCCCATGGACTGAACCAGAATTTTTGCGTTCCAATCTGCTTTTGTTGCGCCCTTGACTGGAATGGTTAAATTCTCAGATATGCAGAGACCGCCCGCCAATAGTAAAAGCGCTAGGACGACAATGGCGATGGTCAGGTTTTTCACGCTGGGGCAACTCGTGTCTTTTTTCGATGATCGCATTTTTTCTCGTGTCATGGTTAGGGTGATTAACAACGCCCGCAGCTTGGGGGCCTCCGGATTATGCGTCTTGGCCGGCCTGCTCGTGCCTTTTCACATTTGCTCCACATTTCCTCCTCATTTTCCGTCTACCGTAATCTCATTGGCAACTGGGAGTTACGTTTGCCAATCATATCCGGGTCAAAGGAGAATCTGATTGATGCTAATCTTCCGCAAACTCCCAAAGCACCCCCTCCCCCCCGCCCCTCCCATCAAGGGAGGGGAGAAAACCTGGCGGAAGATTGACGCTAATCAGGAAGGAGAATGGAAATGAGAATAAGATTTAGGTATCTGATTTCAACGATTCTGCTGCCGGCCATACTGTCGGGTTGTATCATTCCGCCGTGGTGGGACGATGGCTATGGTGGTGGTAGGCACCACCATGGTGGGCGTGGTGGAGGGCATGGTGGACGCAGATAGGCTCCACCCGTCGGTGTTTACTACCTGCGGGCAAGGGACCCTCACCTTACTTCAGGGTGAACCCGCTGATATCTACTCTTCCGTCTCGAATGATCATGGTTCCCCGAATAGTGGTGAATCCTGTTGTCGCCGCATAGTTTGAATCCTTGCCGCCAAAGAGCCTTGCCCTGATTTTTTTATTGCAGTAGAAGTTTTCGACGAAGGTTTTCGCCTGGGCAAAGATTGTTTCACCCTCTGTAGCCTTATTGTAAGCATCCTGAAGGGTCGGATGGGTGGTGCTGGCCCCAAGCATCTTTATTTTGTAATCAGTATTGGCGGAGCAGAGTGAAGCGGCACCACTGTTTAAGCCGGCACAGGTCCAGCTCCACGGCCCAGTGCCGGTAACGGTTGAGGCCGTGCCGGAAGTGCAAAGATTACTATTTGGCGGGGTGGTGAATTTGCCATTGTTGCTGCTGCCGCAGACACCGGGAAGTGGGCTGGATGAAAAAGCGCCAGTTACAATGTGGTCTGCAGTAATGTTAGTGATGACATAACTGTTCGAACTAACAGCTGAGAGCCGGTCAGACTGATTGTCGGTAAAACTCGCCAAGCTATACCCGCCGTCTCGTGTAATATTACAGATACTGCTACCTCCCAGATTGACGGGAGATTGACAGGTGATGCTGCCATTACCGCCTATCACAACCGCACTGATCGTGAAACCCGACGAACTATCGATACCGAAGCGAGAAGCCCCAAACTTTGAAGTTCCCAAAACAGGCAACTGAATTCCAGCGGCCGAGGAGTTCGTTGAACCAGCTGCTGCCACGCCGGTGCCGGTTGTAAATATCATTACAACCGCAATACAATAAAATTTCATGACAGCCTCTATTGGATAGTGACAACAACAATATTCGAGCCGAGGCTGTCACCATTTCCATTACGGGACGAAACACGATAGCTGTAGTCCCCACTAGGGAGGGTTTCGCTAAAGGTCGAGGTATTTGCCGTTACCATGCCAATTTCTGTCCAATTGCCGCCGTTACCAAGCTTGCGCAGAACTACGAAGGCCGTTTCATTTGAGGAGTTATCCCCCCATGTCAATGATACCGTCGCATCTGCAACGGAGACCGTAAGATCAGATGGTATAGCCGGAGGAAGTAGCTGCCTCTCGCATCTTGCAGATGTACTGGCGGGAAAACTTCCTGTAATGGCCCAGGTGAATACGTTGGGACCGAGCCTTTTGTAAGCATGAACTTGTCCGGAATATGCGTCAGCTTGTGGTGGCAAAGATATGAGGATGTCTCCTGTTATGTCGTACTTTTGCGACAACTTTCTGCCGGTCCCGAAATCGGACATACAGGATCCCGGCCAAAACTCGGCCGCTGCCCAGGTGCAGCTAGCCGCGTCGCAGCTAAAGGTTACATTTTGAGTTTTGCTTTTTAAGATTCCTTTTGGGGTGGGGAGGAAACCAGGTACACCACAAGATGTTTCAGCAGTATACGTGGTGCAAGACCAGACGCCGACGAGTTCTTCCGGAGAGGAAAATCCTTCCACGACCTCTTTGATCTTTCCAAACAAGTCGTTCATTACATCGGCGGAAATAACCTCACCATCCTTGAAATGATAAGGAATAGTTCCGTTGCCGTTGTCCAGCGTAGCAGAGTTAGCTGATGAGGTGAGAATTAGAGAAACAAAGAATAGACCGGCAATTGAAACATACCATTTACAGAACTGAAACATCTCTCCTCCCTTCAGCTTTTTGGCGGTAATGTAACCCGGCTAATAAAGTACTGCAAGTAGATCCTCCGGGGCTGCGTCCCCCTCAGAGAGTCCGTAATTGCTGAGTTTTTGAACGATTGCGGCTGAAGTCATTTATGTTTCCATTCTTGTAGAATTAGCTGTTTTACTGCGTAAGGCTGTGATATTGTAAGAGAATGAAAAAGTCATTGCTTGAGACAAATGCCTACCTGAAAGACCCTGCGCAACGTAAGCTGCTGCTGCGGCGTTCGTTAGTCTCGTCTTTTGCCATCGAAGGGATATATCTTGGAGAAGAGCCCGCTGGTTCTGTGAAGGAAGAGACGGGAAGCTTCACCGCCCGCAAGACGTCAACGTCCGTTTGATTACCGCACTGAAAATCCTCGCCATCGGCTGGTAATCCCTATCCAAGCCTGCCTGTACGGCAGCAAAATACCCTTCTCGTTGATCACCCTGCAAATCCGAGAAGTCCAGCGGCGGCAGTCCCGCTTGAAGCGCGATCAGTACCGACAACAGCCGGGAAATCCTGCCGTTGCCTTCCCTGAAGGGATGAATCAGGACGAGTTCCACATGCACCTCGGCCAGCGCAGCGACCACCTCCTCAATGCTTGGGAACCGGCATGGAGTCAAACGGGCAAGCTGGTCGTTCTCGAACTGCCGCATCAACTCTGGCAGATGGGCAGCAGACGCGAACAAGAAGCCTCCCTTGCCGATGTTAACGGTGCGAAAGGCGCCGGCCCAGGAAAAGACCCCTTCCAGCCAGAACCTGTGAAGCCAGACTATATCGTCAGCCGTGAATCGGTGATCGCTGTCGAAACGTGCCGCGGCTTCTTCCATCAGACGCTCGAACCGCTCCTCTTCAACGTGTTCCAATGCTTCCTAGGTCTTGATGCCGAGCAGGTTGCGCAGAACCGTGCCGTTTGAGCCGGGCTCGAACTGGTCTTCAGTGAGGTGCGATGTGGCGTAGCGGTCGGTCATTGTTCATCCCGTCGTCGCAGGGTAGAGTCGAGCCTGATAATCCTGCGTAACCCCGACCCTGGAACCATGTATAGTCAGTGGCTGTGCCGATTTCAATGGCAACTTCAAGAACTTCACCCTCTGGGGGGCGTTCTTGGCATTTTGAGATTTGAGCCTTGAACTGACGGAAAGTGTGAATCTCCACAGCGTTAGACTCTCCGAACTCATTGCAATGCAAGATGTTTAACTCTGAGGGATCCATTCTGGATTTTCAGCTCACCTTGGATAATGGTCTTGCCCGAAGAATTCGCAAAGCCTGAGTCGAACCCTCCTTCAATAGAGAGCTTGATGTTGCGGTTCAAGTGTAACCCCTCCGACAATGTGGTGGCCCGGGTTTGGAGGGTGACTGTGCTGCCGTCCACCATGCCGGCAAAGGCGGAGGTGAGGGTGTCGTAATAGGTTGTCGTCGCGCCGACGATCCGGAGTGCTGGTCTGGTAGTGAAAGTGGCCGTGACGGTGGCGTCGCTGTTCAGGCTAAAACCACAATCTGCTGCCCCCATACAGCCGCCCCCCCATGTGGTAAAGAGCGAGCTCATCGATGGGGTTGAATGAAGGCTGACCGGCTTGCCTGCCTCAAAAAGGGCCGAGCAGCTACCGTTAGTGCATGAAATCCCGGACGGATCACTGGTGACTGTGCCGCTTCCGGATCCCAAGAGGGTGGCGGTCAGGGTGCGGAGCGGGCCATCTATAACCATTTGGGAGGAATTGTTGAGCTTGTCCTTCTCCACTAGGGCGTTCTCTTCGTCGATGGTGGCTATTACGGTATAGTTGCGCTGCTTGCTGGCAGAAATGTCCCAGTCAAAGCTGTAGTCGACGCTGGCAAAGCGCGCCAGAGGTGCAACGGGAATCGTCGCAAGCACCGGCCCTGTGGCGCTGTCGCGACGCACAGTCAAGGTGGTGGCCGGACTGGGGGTGCCGCCGTTGTTCGTGACGGTGATGATCGGAACATACCTGGTCGCGCCCAGACTCTGCCAGATTGTCCCCCGGATCGCCGGGTCAGGGAGCGACATTTTTCTGCTGGTGACGTTGTTGGCCCGGTTGAGCGGGTCAATGGCGGCCGCCGGATCGATGACGGCAAAGACCTCAACCGGTGCTGTCCCGGCTGGGATGGTCCAGGACAAAGAGACGAGCCGGGCGTCGCCTGGCTTAAGGATGTCGCTGATCATTGCCGTTCCGATCACTGTTCCACCTGCTGCCGGGTCAGAGTTGTAGAAGGTTACCAAGATGTTCTGCCCCGCCTTATCCCCGAGGTTCTGGGCATTTACGGAGAGGGTGACCTTTTCACCAGGGGCGGCGGTTATGGGATCGCCGGTCAGGCTGCCGGCCTCAAGGGCCAGGTCGTTACCCATGGTGTGGGTCAGCATGTACAGGTCGGTAAGTGCGCTTGTCGTTGATGTGCCATCGGCGTTCAGCAGGAGCTTGCGATTATATACCGCCACGACTTTTTCATTTCCCAGAAAGGCAATGGCAGGGCGCATCTCGGTTTCATCGTCAAAGGTCAGCTGCTTCGGAGCCCCCCATACCTTAAATGCGGGATCAAAGAAAACTCCGTACAGATCGGAGCTGCTCCCCTCCGAGGTGTCGGCATAGATAACCGCCACCTTGCCGTCGCCGGCAACTGCCTGCTTGTAATCGGCGAGAGTGCTATTGTAGCTCTCCTCGCTTCGAATCACGGTACGCTTGGCGAAATCAAAGTTGACCACACCGGAAAGTTCCCCCCCCTTGATCGAGGTCAGGACAAATGCATTGGTGCGATCGACGGTCAGTTGCGGATTGTCGTCAATGACCGAATCGCTGGTCAGGCGGGTAAGCGTGCCCCAGGTGCCGCTTGAATAGGTGGTCTTGTAAAGTTCGAGGTCATCCATTGTGGACTGGTCGCCATCGGTATCGAGGGCCAGCACCAGGTGGGCGGTGCTGCCGTCGTAGGCTACGGTATAGCGCTTAATGGCGTTGGGTATGGAAGCCGCAACCTGCGGTGTACTCCAGATGGTGCCGTTGTACAGGGCATACCAGAGCTTGTTGGGATTCGCGGCGCCTCCGGAGAGGTCACCGTTTTCATTGGCGATCCAGGTGAGCATGATGTTGTTCTTGTCCCGGCCCGCCAGTTTGGGGGTGCGATCAAGGGTGGTATTGTCGGTCAGACGCAGGGAGGTGCCCCATGCTTTGGCTCCCGAGTCGTATATGGCCGCGGAGATTTCCTGTTTGGTCGTCATCTCTGCAAGGGTGGCGGTGTCAGCAAGCGCTTCCTTGGTATCCTCCCAGGCGGCGGCAATTGTGCCGTCGTTAAAGGTAAGTGAGGCCGGGTTGAAGTCGGCGCTGCCGTTGTCCGCCACCGGGGTCGGGGTACTCCAGACCGAGCCGTCAAAAGTGGAATGCATCAGCATGGTGCGGTTGACGGAGCTACGTGTCGGATCGTCACCGGTCCAGAGCAGATTGACACCGTTGCCTGCCGAGGAGAGATACGATGATGAAATGGGGTAGGTTGCCGTGATTAATGGTGACATGGCAATGCTATACGGTTGGCTCTCGGAGGAAACGCTCTTTACGGTGAATTTCGGGGCAAGCTCCATGCGGCCTGCCGAGGAGGAATTGAGATAGTTACGACTGATGATCGTCGGGCGGCTATCCATTAATACTGCCTTCGCTGCCACGTTCGCTTCCGTGCAACCGGATAAGCACCATTCCCAGTGCTGAGTCGGGGTTTTCCATTCCCAGACATATGCATACATCTTTGCATCAAGATCGATAGCCGTTTTTACCGAGTTCTTCAACGGAGACCATTCCATCCTGTCCGTTAAAGAGCCTTTAACGGTTCCCTCAACGCCGGCAATTTCGTTTACACCCGCCCCCAGGGTACCGGTGAGAGAGGGTGTCGAAATGAGTTCACCGTTGAATTCCGGCTCGATCAGATCTGTTATGTTTACTGATGCGTCCAGGGTTATCCCGACAACTCCTTTAATGTACCACGGTACCGGGATGCTTCCCATGGTAGGGAACTGCCGAGTTTGGCTGAATTTGATGTCAAGGGCGAGACCAAAGTAGCCTTGGGAGTCCCAAGCTGCTCGATCATCGAGGCTGGTCAGGCAGGTACTCGGAAGGAAGCTGGATTTGAGAGAAAGTACGGGAAACAGGCCAAAATCGAATCCGCCGACTGCCCCTTTAGGCACTCTCCTTCCGTCGATTTTGCCGGTTTCAAGGTAGTGGTTATAGGTGCTCATCAAGTTTCTGAGGTTGTGATCCTTCTTCTTGTACTTTTTGAATTCATCCTCAAGAAATTTACCTGCTTCAAGGTTACCCCATTTAAGAGTGTAGCTGCCTTCGTTTTTCGTCCCGTTATACTCAAAATCAAGATCCGGGATGTATTGCAGCTTTAGGGCGTTCTTGCCGAAAAAAGGGACGTTTGGGCTCATCATGTCCGCATCTATGAGATGATCAATAAAGCTCTTTTTGGTGCCGGTTGCATTTTTGTAGATAAATTCATGGGTGTTTTCATCTTCAACGATACTGTAATTAGTCGTCATAAAGGGATCATACATTTCCTTTGTGACCAGGAAGTCGGCTCCTATTTCATTGGTACGGCTGCCATCCGAAGCGATGGCAACTGCCTTCAGTGTAGAGCAGGGATCAAACTCGTCACCTACAAACAGGCTGATAGTTGCAGAATCGGTCGTCGTCGTAACGTCGTATTGCCCACGAGAGGTAATGAACCGCACTTTCCCCGGTGTTTTCCCGTTCCAGTCAACCGAAGCTGTGAAATTGAGTTTTGCCGGTATTCCTAGCCCGTTGGCAAAATTTACTCCTGGCAGGAAATAATAGGGCTTGCCGTTAGAGTACTTTGACTTCACGGAAATAACCCGGAATCCGCTTGCGGCTGGTTGCAGCTCTACATCCTTGATCTGGGACTGGAGCGGATTCAAGGTCAGTGTGGCACCGTATCGGTCATACCCGCTTTTGGTGACAGTCAGGGGATACGATCCTGAAACGATATTCGTCATGTAATAGCCGCCGTCGGCGGAGGTATTTGCCTGCTTGGTTGGCACGGGTAATTGCCCCAAAACCACCTGCGCCCCTGGAACGGGGAGGTGGGTCACAGCATCGGTAACCCAACCACCTAGCACTGCATTACCCACAGCGCAGGCACTTGCAGTTAAGGGAATGGTCAAAGTCCCAGTTCCGTAGGGTACCGCAATCGACGCGGTTTTCGCTCCACATGAACGGGGCTGATAGTTGGCGGTAATGGTGCAGGTCGAATTGGGCTCCAAAGTCTGGCCGGTGCAGGTATCACTGAGGGAAAAATCGTTGGCACTGCTGCCGGAAAGCGAGGCGGAGGCTATGGATACCGACGTTTTTGTACTGTTGGTTATGGTGAAGTTTTTTGAAGCTATCTCAAGCAGATTATTACTGCCGAGATCGGCATCGGACGGGGTGGCATAGACACTGCCACTGTTATGGATCGCATGGATGTCCTCTGCGGAAAGGACACGGTTATAAACGCGAAGCTCATCGATATATCCTCTGTATTCCAGATCCGAATAGGGAGAAAACATCAAAGCCTGCCTTCCTATTGTGACCCTATCTCCATTCCGGGTCACGACAGGGATTGTAGCAGTTTTGTCCAAAATGCCGTCAATGTATATGGATAATTTGTTGTACTGTACTGTGTATACGATGGAAGTCCAGGCATCCAGAAGAAGTGATTTATTTGAATCAGTGGAAGAATATCCTCCATGGCCGTCAGATATCCAGAGACTGACTTTGTTGTAGTGCAAATCAAAATCGTAAGGGCCATAGCGATTTGTCGCGTACTTGGCAAGAATAGCGGGATATTTTCTGCTCAAATCCTCAGATTTTACCCAACATGAAACACTATAATTCCCTTCCAGGTTAAGCCCATTTCCGATATCTACATAGTCACCAGCTCCGTCCAGGTAAAGTGCCTGTCCTAAAACGCCCTGTTTAAAAGTGGCGTTACCTCGAAGAAGACCGTCAACGTACTGGCCGGAACTCTCCTTGGCATTACCATCGAATGGGTAATAGGCTACCAGCCCATCATTGAGGCCGGCCTGACAGAGGCCGTGACTCGATTGAAGCACGAGTAAAAATGACAGAACGTACAAAAAGGTCTTGTTCATATTGATCTCTCCGTTCGTGGACCAAGCGGCGCGGCCGTCCCTGAAACTACCTGCCCGGAACACATTGATGCGCCGACAATGTATTATCTTTCATTGGCGTTGTCAACGGTTGGCGCTCTGTTAGAGACGTAGGGGAGTGCAGGGGGTGGATTAGGGCTTGCGGATTGAGTGGGTTTTTGATTTAACGGAGAAGTGTCACGGAGGGGACTGCGTCAAGCTTGTCTGCCGTTGAGGCAAATTTCCGGTCAAAAGTCGCAAATCCGGAAAGTTCTACACTGCCGGAGAGATGGAGGGCATCGGCGAAGTCCATCCCTTTCACATACCAAGTGAGCGCTTGGGCGACATTGGCGGGTTCTTCGGTTTCAATGCAGGAAAGGCCGAGCATGTGGAGCAGTCGCTCATGCACTGTCTCCCGAGGAAGATTATACCCGGCTGACGACGAGAGGACCCAGACAAGTTCAAGGAGGACCGACTTCAGGACGAAGCAGCGGTTGTCCGCCAAAAAATTGGTTGCCAGTACAGCTTGGTTAGGATCGTCTTTGACCAGATAACGCACCAAAATGTTGGTGTCGACCGCTATCATTTATGCCTTCCCGCTTCGGATAGGACGGCCTGTTCCATCTCCTCCAGCGAAAGTGGTCTACCCTGATAGATTGACGGGGTGTCGGGTGGCTCCAGTTCAGTGGGAGGGAAAACTCTTGTCGGTTTGATGACCAGTTCCGACCCACGATCGATGATGACAAATTCGGTGCCAGCTTCCCAGTGGTGCCGGTCGCGGATGGATTTTGGGAGGATGAATTGTCCTTTGCTTGATAGCTTGACGGTTTCCATGGGACACCCTGTTGTAAGAAATATGTAAGATCTTACCGCAGATTGGTGATTGCTGCAATTGTTTTACACGCGGCAAAAAGGGTCCTAAGTTAGGTTCAGGAGAGGGATTTCTGGATCGAACTCTTGGTGTCACTTTTGCTCCGCACTCCTTAGTGCCGGGCAACGCACGAGGCTCTCATGCTGCTGCAGCGATGAGACATCGAGTTTGATGGGCTCCATCATAAAGCCGACTTCCTCGGCGAAACTGATGGCTCCTCTGACGGTCGTGGTATAGCTGTGGTCGTCTTCTGGCTGCACCTCTGGGACGTAGACACTGGTCCGGCCGCTCTGCACGCCGGAGATCGCTGCGAACACCTGCACCGATGCACCCTTTCTCAGGCCGCAGATGTACCCGCGGCAGCTCTCCTGTCCTTTACCATCTGGAGAGAGATAGGCGTTATTGATCGATTGGTGAAGTTCCACCACGTCATCCGGGCAAAGGTATTCTATGGCTGTCAGCTCTGCCTGGAGTAGGAAGCGTACCGGGGATACATGGTCGTCGGAGCCAGGGGAGAAAAAGTCGTGCAGGTCGGCCAATGGGGTGAATTCCATTGCCTGTGCCGCGGTCCCGGTGGTCGCATCCTCTCCACTTTGCGCTGCAGAATCGAAATCGTGGAATTCCGGTGACAGGTACCGTTGTTCCACTTTTTTGGCATAAGTGCCCAGATCCGGCGCGGCAACCGGCTCATGCGTCAACCTAGGCTCGGCACTTTCAAGTACCGCTACCGCGCTCTGGTCTGCATCAATGGTCGCTGCGGCGAGGCGGGACGAATCCCTGCTCTTTCCCGGCTCCCTGCTTCTCTCCAACTCTCTGTTCTTCTCAATTTCCCTGCTCTTCTTCTCGTTCTTGTTCTCAAGGTCCCTGTTCTGCAACTCCCTGCTCTCCAGTTCCTTGCTTTTCTCCCGCAGCATCTCGCGTTCACCTGCGAGGACTGCCACCTCCCGGCGTAAGGCACCCAGTTCCGACTCGGTGGCGACCTTTTGCTGCTCCAGCACCTCGATGCGCAGCAGAGCCGCTTCTTTTTCAGCACACGAGGTCGCAAGCTCCGTTCGCTTTGCTTCATTTTGCGAGCTTGCCGTACGATTTTCGGCGCGCAGATGCTCCATGCGCTTAAGCGCCGCATCGCGCTCTGCGGCGAGAGTCTTGGCTTCCTCATCCGCTCTTGCCGCTGTTTCTGCCAGCGCAGTACTCTCGGCTGCGAGTTTTACGTTGCTGCGATTAGCTTCTTCAATCTGCCTGGAGAGCGCGGCTACTTCCTTCTGTAGCGCGGCCAAATCGGACGATGCTTGCTTCGTACCGCGAGCCGACCGCTTCAGGGCGTCTCTTTCCTCCTCAAGCCGGACGCAATGCTCCCGCGCGCTCGCCAGTTCCGTTGCCGCAGTCTGGTGCCGCGCCGATAGCTCCCGCAGTTGGTCCGATACAGCGTTCCGCTCAGTTGCGACTGCCTCAAACTGAATTTTACAGTGCGCCAACGCGTCTCTTTCCTCAGTCAGACGAGCACATTCATCCCGGGCGCTTACCAGCACCGTTGTCGCACTCTGATGCAGCGCCGATAGCTCCCGCAATTGTTCTGCTGCAGCATCCCTTTCGGTTGCGGCTTGCTCCAGTTGCTTTTTACTTTGCGCCAGTTCATCTCTTTCCGTGGTCAGCCTGGCACATTCCTCTTTTGCCCCGGCCAGTTCCGTGGTGGCAGCCAGATGCAGCGCCGATAGCTCCCGCAATTGGTCTGCTGCTGCGTCTCTTTCGGTTGCGGCTTCCAGTTGCTTTTTACACTGCGCCAGTTCATCTCTTTCCGCAGCCAGCCTGGCGCACTCTTTCCTGGCTCCGGCCAGTTCCGCAAGAGCTATCTGGTGCAGTTCGGAGAGCTGCTGTATCTGAGCAAACTGCGCATCCTTTTCAGTTGCGACCTGTTTCAGGCCTCTCTTGAGATCCGAGATGGCTCTCGCAGCGCTCACCTCCTTGCTCACATCCGAAAGTTCAGGGGTCGTTGCCTGCTTGAGTATTGATGCAGCGACAGGTGCCGCTGCCAGGGTAGGGGGGGCTGCCGGGATGGCTGGGGTGATGGTGGCTGGTGCTGTCGGAGAAGTTGCAGCTGGTTTTTTCTGCGCGGCGTTCGGACCTTTCACGCCAGTGGGCGTCGGCGCGTCAGCAGTACCGTGCTTCAGTAGCGCACGAACCTTGCTTCCGGGAGGGCGCAGTATTTTCATGTTGCGCACCACGACTTCCCTCATCGCGGGGCTATAACTGAGAGCGACCGGTTCAGGAGAAAACCCCATCGATCTGGCGAAGGCAATAGCTTCCTGAACCGTTTCTTTAGACTCCTCTTCGCTGTCGAATTTCCCCGGCTCGGTGTAGACGTAAATCCTTCGGTTATCAGCGACAAGGGCAAGGTAGACTTTGACGCCCGCTTTTCGCCTGATTGCGCAGACGTACGCCTCCATGGATGAGGGTTTTGAACCGGCGGCGGAACTCATTATGACCGGGAGTGAGCGGTAGAGGTCGACTACCTCCGATTCCGACGCTTCAATACAGCCGATCGTACTATCCAATGCCAGCATGAGGCCTCCAGTACCCGTGAAAATCTGAATCATCGACAAAAAAACCGGATTGCCGAAAATGGATATTTCGGCAACCCGGCTGTCTTCGTGAGACCCAATGGGCTTTCCGCCCCACCCTCGCGGATGGTTTAGTATTATCGTGTATCGCTTATTATCTATCGGCACAAAGGCAAAAAGCCTGAGCGCCAATTGATTAGTTTTCGTACCATACAGCAAGCTGAAGGAAGAAATCAACAGGGATCTTTACTGCTTGACCGCCTGAAGGCCCTAACCCCCTAGGTCATGTTCCAGAGGAACAGCTCTCTGTTATTGAACGATTGCTGCTGAGGTCATTTATGTTCCCATTTTTGCAGAGTTTTTGCTGTATTTAGACAGGAGACTGTAGTATATTCTGAGCATGAAAAAGCCACTGCTTGAAAGTAATCCATACCTGAAAGATGCCACCAAAAGGACGGAGGCGCTTGCCCGAAACATCGAGTCGTCATCAGCCGTTGAGGGGATTCGTGTAAGGCGTGACGCTGAAACCGGCCGTTTTGTCTCACGGTCTGAAGTCCTCAATGCTCCTGTAAAATCTGTAAAGAGTTCTCGATAATATCCTCGAACAGGATCTTCATCGGTCCATAATTCCTATCCATTCCGGCTCTCACCGCTGCAAAATACTCTTCACGACCTGCGCCGTCCAATATGCTGAAATCAAGCACGGGCAGTCCTGCCTGTAGAGCCATCAATGTAGCAACCAGACGCCCCAATCTGCCATTTCCTTCCCTGAATGGATGAATTAGCATCAGTTCTACATGCACTTCAGCCAGGGCATGAGTCACCTCATCCCGATTTCTAAACAGACACGGGGTGAACTTCCGTAACTGCGTGCGCTCAAACTCGGCCATCAGAGCTGGAATGGTGTGTGACATCGCAAATTGAAAGCCGCCTTTGCCGATGTTTACCTGCCGGTACTTTCCCGCCCACGTATATATGCTTTTGAGCCATTGTCGATGGATCTCACAGATGTTTTTCGGGGTAAATGAGTGATCCGAAGTTATTTCAGCCAGCAGTTTTTCCTGGATGCGCCACAGTGCTGCAGTTTCGGCAACTCCCATCTCTTCAGGATCGTTAATGCCGAGTAGATTTCGCAGTACTGTGCCGTTGGACCCGGGCTCGTATTGGTCCTCGACAAGATGGGATGTATCGTAACGATCTGACATGAGGCCATTGTACCCTAAACCAAACGACTCGAAAATGAGTAATAGATTGTATTCTGAAGGGGGTGGTGGTTGTTGTGGAGTGACTAGATTTAGTGAGAGTTTCTGTTCCCGTTGATGCCCGAACAGAAACTTAGATTTGAGCAGTCCGGGGCACTGGGTCTTCTCCATCTGTTGAAGATTGGATAAGCAAGAATAACCAGATACTCTGCCGCTTCTAGCCAAAGGCAAATCCGCTTTTCGCCCCCCTCTTGTTTGCTCGAAAAAGGCCAATGCCTATGTCATATTCCAGAGGAACATCTCCCAGATATCCTTCCAGCTCTTGCCGATCTCCGCTACCACTGAGGGTTCGAAACCGCAGTGCATCATGCACTGGGCGCAGCGCGGATCTTTGCCGACGCCGTACTTCTCCCACCGGGTCTTCTCCATCATCTCCTGAAAACTCGAGTAATGGTGGTCGGTGATCAGATAGCAGGGGGCTTTCCAGCCGCGCGGGTTCCTGGTCGGGTTCCCCCAGGGGGTGCACTCCAGCTGCTTTTCGCCCTTGAGAAAGCGCAGGTACATCGGGGTGGAAAAGAAGCGGAAGCGCTTGCTCATCTCGTAGACCTGCTCGAACTTCTTCTGGATCTCGCGCCGCTCCAGGAAGAGCTTCTCGCCGACTGCCTCGTAACCGAATCCGGGCGCGACCAGAAAGCCGTCGACGCCGGTCTCTTTCAGGTGCGAGAAGAGCATCTCGATCTCGATGAGGTCGGTTTCCTTGAAGATGGTCGTGTTGGTGCAGACCCTGAAACCGAGCTCCTTCGCCTTCTTGATGGCGGCGATGGCGATCCTGAAGGTCCCCTGACGCTCCAGAATCCGGTCGTGGGTCTCCTCCATCCCGTCCATGTGGATGTTCAGGATGAAGTTCGGGTGCGGCTTCATGGTGTCCAGCGCCTTTTCCAGGAGGAGCCCGTTGGTGCAGAGATAGATGTGCTTCCCTCTTTTTAGCACCTGGTCGATGAGCGGGAAGATGTGGGGATAGAGAAACGGCTCGCCACCGGTGATGGTGACGACGGGCGCCGGGCACTCGTCAACCGCATCCAGGCACTGCTGGAGCGTCATCATCTCCTGGATGGTGTCGGCGTATTCCCTGATCCTGCCGCATCCCGAGCAGGCGAGGTTGCACAGGTGGGTCGGCTCCAGCATCAGTACCAGCGGATACTTCTCCTGCTTCTTCATCTTATTGCCAACTATGTACTTGGTCAGATCATAGTTCAGTCTCATGGGGAAACGCATGTCAAGTCCATCCCTTTTTTAATTCGTTTTTCTCGTTCCCAAGCTCCAGCTTGGGAACGAGAGGCAAGCTGGAGCTTGGGAACGAGAAGTAAAACGGGACAGCTCAAAGGGGGTGCACCCTTCTACCTGTCCCGCGCCTGCCTGATCCTGTTTTTTGGATCACTTCATCATGGCCAGCTGCGGCGCCACCACTGCGCGGCCGTTTAAAAAGGCTTCGCTGGTCGCGGCGATGCCGGCGGCGTCTAGACCGAGGTCGGCTCTCAACTGGGCCTGGCTTCCCTGCTCGATGAAGCTGTCCGGTATGCCGATACGCTTCACCCGCACCCCGATGAGCCCGGAGTCGGAGACAAGCTCCAGCACGGCGCTTCCGAAGCCCCCCAGGAGCGCGTTCTCCTCGACGGTGATCAGGCAGCCGGTCTTGCGGGCCTGGGACAGGATCAGTTCGCCATCGAGCGGCTTGATGAACCTTGCGTTCACCACCGAGGCGAAGATCCCCTTTGCCTTCAAGAGTGCCGCAGCCTCCAGGGCGGGGTACACGGTGGAGCCGATCGCCACGAGCGTCAGGTCGCCGCCGTCCAGAAGCAGCTCCCCTTTGCCGATCTCGATCGCCTTCAGGTCCAGGTCGAGCGTCGCGCCGAAGCCGGCGCCGCGCGGGTAGCGCAGCGAGATGGGACGGCCTGAGTAGATGGCGGTCTTCATCATGTGCTGCAGCTCGTTTTCGTCCTTGGGCGCCATCACGGTCAGCTCGGGGAGGTGGCGCAGGAACGAGATGTCGAAGGCGCCGTGGTGGGTCGGGCCGTCGTCTCCCACGAGCCCGGCGCGGTCCAGGGCGAGGGTCACCGGGAGCTTCTGCAGGCAGATGTCGTGGAAGACCTGGTCGTAGGCGCGCTGGGTGAAGGTGGAGTAGATCGCGGCGACCGGACGGAAGCCCTCGGCGGCAAGCCCCGCGGCGAAGGTGAGCGCGTGCTGCTCGGCGATCCCCACGTCGAAGAAGCGCTCCGGAAACCTCTTGGCGAACGGGCTCAGCCCGGTGCCGTCCGGCATGGCGGCGGTGATGGCCACGATCTTCGGATCTACGGCTCCCAGCTTGACCATGGTCTCCCCGAACACCGTGGTGTAGGAGGGGGGGGCGGGGCGGGCAGGGGCCGAGCCCGTAAGCTTGGTCGGGGCTACGCCGTGGAACTTGTCCGGGGTGTCCTCGGCCGGCTTGTATCCTTTTCCCTTCTTGGTCATCACGTGCAGAAGGATCGGTCCCTCGATCCCTTTCACGTTCTCCAGCACCCCCAGAAGGGTCGGCAGGTCGTGGCCGGCGATCGGTCCCACGTACTCGAAGCCGAGCGCCTCGAAGAGCGTCCCCGGGGTCAGGAACCCCTTCAGCGAGTTCTCCGCCTTCTTGGCGAAGTGCAGGATGTTGCCGCCGATGGCCGGGATGCCGGCGAGCAGTGCCTCCATCTCCTTCTTCAGGCTGCGGTAGTAACCCCCGGTCATCTTGCGTGAGATGAACGAGGAGAGGGCGCCCACGTTCTTGGAGATGGACATCTCGTTGTCGTTTAGCACCACGATCAGGTTCTTCCTCAGGTGCCCCGCCTGGTTCAGCGCCTCGAAGGCCATCCCCCCGGTGAGCGAGCCGTCGCCTATCACCGAGATGACCCGCGTCTTGTCGTCGTTCAGTCCGTGGGCCACCGCCATCCCGAGCCCTGCCGAGATGGAGGTGGAGGAGTGGCCGACACCGAAGGCGTCGTGGGGGGACTCGGAGCGCTTGGGAAAGCCGCTCAGCCCCTTGTAGCAGCGCTGGGTGTGGAATTTGTCGCGGCGGCCGGTCAGGATCT
>DNRQ01000006.1:269-10091 GCA_003499925.1 Geobacter sp. | reverse complement strand
GGGGGGGGGGATGGGGCAGCTCCGCCGCAAAAACACCCCCATCCCCCTCCTGGCCTCCCCCTTGAAGGGGGAGGAACCTGAACAGCGGAAGATTGGGCGCTTCTGAGAAAGTTACGGCAAAAGTCCGACGCCATATCGTCCCCTCCCCCGGAGGGGGAGGGCTAGGGAGGGGGAATCAGCCAATTTTTCCGATAAGTCGCACTATCCCCCCTCCCAACCTCCCCCCTCCGGGGGGAGGAGAGTTGGTGGAAGCTACGTAGAGATGGGTACTTTCTGACTCAAAGCGTCGCAGAGCGGCGTGGGGTGCTGATCAAGGGAACTCAAAGGCAGTACCCGCACCCTTGAAAGCGAGGGTGCTTTTTTTCCAGATATTAGATCGACGCGATTCAGGAGCTGAGGAGGAAATTTCATGAGCGATAAAGCCAGCATCAAGGGGATGGGGGCGATGCCATCGGAAGGGGGGGTCGGGTTCCGGGTCTGGGCGCCCCATGCCCTGGGGGCATCGGTGATCGGATCGTTCAACGGCTGGGACGGCGGCAGGCATCCGATGCGGGCCGAGCCCTACGGCCACTGGTACGCAGATGTGGCGGAGGCCCGTGTGGGCGACAACTACAGGTTTCTCTTGTCCACCGAGCAGGGCGACTTCACGCGCATCGACCCCTACGCCCGCGAGGTGACCGGATCTACCGGCGATGCCGTGATTCACGACCCGAGCTTCGACTGGGAGGGGGACGAGTTCCGGATCGCCCCCTGGAACGAGCTGGTCATCTACGAGTTGCATGTCGGCACCTTCAACGACCAGCTAAACGACAGCCTCCCGGCCCGCTTCGACGCGGTGTCGGCACGGCTGGGACATCTGAAGAAGCTGGGGGTGAACGCGATCCAGATCATGCCGGTCGGCGAATTCTCCGGGGACCGCTCCTGGGGCTACAACCCGGCCCAGATCTTTTCGGTCGAGCTCGCCTACGGAGGCCCCCTGGGCTTCAAAAGATTCGTGAAAAGCGCCCACCGGCAGGGGATCGCGGTGATCCTGGACGTGGTCTACAACCATCTGGGTCCCGACGACCTCGACCTGTGGCAGTTCGACGGCTGGTCCGAGAACGGGCGCGGCGGCATCTACTTCTACAACGACGACCGGGCGCTCACGCCGTGGGGGGAAACCAGGCCCGATTACGGGCGCGGCGAGGTCAGGCAGTTCATACGGGACAACGTCTTCATGTGGCTGGAACAGTACCATGTGGACGGTCTGCGCTACGACTGCACCCAGTTCATCCGCACCGTGAACGGCGCCCGGGACCGGGACCTCCCCGAGGGGTGGAGCCTGTTGCAGTGGTTGAACGGGGAGATCGCGCGAGAGTTCCCTGGTCGCATCACCATCGCCGAAGACCTGCAGAACAATCACTGGCTCACCAAGGAGATCGGTGCCGGGGGAGCAGGCTTCGGCTCGCAGTGGGACGGCAACTTCGTGCACCCCATCCGTCAGGCGGTGATCACCCCCAGGGACGAGGAGCGCTCGCTCGGCGCCATCCGCGACGCGCTCTGCTATCGCTACAACGATGACGCCTTCGACCGGGTCATCTACAGCGAATCGCACGACGAGGTGGCAAACGGCAAGTCGCGCGTGCCGCAGGAGGTCAGTCAGGACGACCCCACCGGTTGGTACGCCCAGAAGCGCTCCACGCTGGCCGCCGCCCTGGTCTTTACCGCTCCGGGAATTCCCATGCTGTTCCAGGGGCAGGAGTTCCTTGAGGGCGCCTGGTTTCGCGATTCGGTCCCGCTGGATTGGGATCAAGGGGACCAGTTCCGGGGCATCGTCCGGCTCTACCGCGACCTGATCCGTTTGCGACTGAACCTGGAAGGCTTCACGCGCGGTCTCTGTGGCCAGTTCACCCAGGTCTACCACCTGAACGACGAGCGCAAGGTGATCGCTTTCCACCGCTGGGACAAGGGTGGAGCGGCGGACGACGTCGTGATCGTCGCCAACTTCTTTCGCGAGCCGCAGGAGGGTTACCTGATCGGCTTCCCGGCCCAAGGGAGCTGGAAGCTCAGGTTCAACAGCGACTGGCAGGGCTACAGTGAGGCCTTCGAGGGACATGCGAGCTACGATGTCGTCGCCGAGCCGGGTGAGCGCGACGCCCTCCCCTTTCAGGGTGCGCTCTCCATAGGCCCCTACAGCGTGCTGATCTTTTCCCGGTAGGGAGGTAAGCCGTCAGCGGGAGTTTCGCTACATCTACAAAGAAGGGCACATCGTCAGATGTGCCCTTCCTGTTTTGTTATTTGGACTTTTACCGCAAGCTACATGGTGGTGAATCCATTGAGGCCGCTTAGCCTTCTGAACTCCGTGACGCCGAAGGGATCATGCCTTTGCGCCCCCTGGTTCAGGTGCATGGTGACTCCGATATCGCAAGACCAGGGAGAGAGCCGGAGGTATGGTGACATGAAGCGCTCACTGCAGCCCCAAAACCCTCCGGACCTGCGCGTGCCTTCCCTGCGCTTTCCCTGAGATTGGCCAGCGAATGCAGCCTGCGATTTTGCCTCAACGCAGGTTTCGGCGTTCCCCTTCGCTTCGTGAAAGCTCTCCTTCCCCTTCCCCCCGACGCTCGATTTCATGGCATCCTCCTTTTTTCACGACGGCAGAACTCATGACCATTCCTGATTAACACTAATCTCCCGCTTGATCTTCTCCCCTCCCTTGATGGGAGNNGCTTTTCACCCTCTCCCCAACCCTCCCCCATCAAGGGGGAGGGGGTGTTTGCTCAGTTTGCGGGAGATTGGTACTAATCGGGTGACCATCTTGGTCAAAAACCACTGCCGGCTTTGCCTCGGCAAAACAGCCGGCAGTGGTCCAAGCAGCTTCCGACCCTCTCAACCCGGGACTACTCTACGGTCATCCGGTTGTTGACACCCTTGACGCCGTTTACGTCGCCGGCAAGTTTGGCAGCCAGCTCTTTCTCGGCCGTATCTTTGGCCTTGCCGTACATCGACACCACGCCGTGATCGGTCTCGATCTTGGTTTTCAGGGCGCTGGTCGAGCGGTGGTAGAGCAGGGTCATCTTCACCTGGGCGGTGATGGAGGCGTCATCGATTTTTTTGCCCACCGTCTTGGTCTTTTTCGGGCTCTGCGACACGGTCATCTCGTTCTTCACCTCTTTAACCCCTTCCACGTCCCGGACGTACTCGGAAGTCAGATCCTTCTGCGCCTGGTTGGCAGCGGAACCGCGCAGGGTGACCATGCCGTCCTTAACGTCGACCTCGGTGGTGGCGGCGCTAACGGAGCGATGAAACAGCAGCGTTGATTTGACCTTGGCCAGCGTCCAGGCATCCGGCGTCTTGCTCGGGGTCTCGGCTTTCACTTTCAGCCTGTTGTCGACGCTCTTGACGTTGGGAAGCCCTGCCACAGTCTCCTGGGCCAGCCTGAGGTGGGATTCGTCGAGCACCTCGCCGGTCAGGGTGACTGCGCCGTCTTTGGATTTCACCTTGATGTCGTCGCCCTTCAGGTAGGTCTTGAATACGTGGGACTGCTTGGCTGCGCCTTCGATGCGACTGTCGGTCTTCGAGGCGTGCACTGCGGGGGCGCTTACCGCCAGCAGGGCCACTACGGCCGCCATTATGGACAGTGAATGTATCGGTTTCATCGTTTGATCTCCTGTTAATGTGGTTTCATCTTGGGCCTCGTCAATTGATCCGGCAATCCGGCCGGGCAATTGCTGCCCGGCCGATCGAGTCGCTACTTGCTGATTACGCAGTCGATGATGGCATTGATCCTGCGGTTTTTCTGCCTTCCCTCGGACGTGTTGTTGTAGGCTATGCTCCGGCTGGAGCCGTACCCTTTTGCCGCCAGGCGCGAGCGATCGATGCCGTACTGCTGCGCCAGGTACTGCACCACGTTCTCGGCGCGCTGCTGGGAAAGCTTCAGGTTCAGTTCGGGGCTGCCGAGGTTGTCGGTGTGTCCCTCGATGACCGCGCTGGTGCTCGGGTACTTCTTCATGTAGTCGCCGACCTTGTTCATCTCGTCGTTATAGCTGTTGCCGATCTCGGCGCTGCCGGTGGCGAATTCCATCTTCAGGCTGATGCAGAGCCGCTCGGGCGGCGGGGCGAGTTCCTTGACATCGACCACACAGTCGATGATGGCGTTGATGCGGCGGTTTTTCTGCTTGCCCGCCTCGCTTGCATTGTCGGCCACCGGTTTCCCTTCGCCGTATCCCTTGGCGGAGAGGCGGCTGGGGGCGATGCCGAACTCGTCAACCAGATACTTCACCACGTTTTCGGCTCGCTGCTGGGAGAGCTGCATGTTGTACCCTGCCGGGCCGACCTCGTCCGCATATCCCTCGATGAGCGCGGTGGTGGACGGATTTTTCTTCATGAAATCCCCGACTTTGGCCACCTCGTCCCGATACTGCGGCCTGACGTCAGCCTTGTTGATGTCGAATTCGATCGCCAGCGAGACGCAGTACTTCATCATCTCCGGAGTCGGTTCGGCAGCGGGGATCGGTGCCGGCACCAGTTCAGCCGGTGCCGCCATCGGCTGAACTATCTCTGCGGGCTCTGCGGGCTGCACCACCTGTTTGGCGACCGGCTGCGGCGGACAGAGAGCCTCGGCTTTTGCCGTCGCCTGTTTCGCCAGTGCCGCTCCTTCCTCGGTGTGGCAGGCCCTGAATACGTCGTAGGCGTTGTTCTTGGCGTCCTCGGCGGCCTTGAATTCGGCCGGGCAAGTTTTGTCCTTACCCGCCTGACGAGCGGCCTCCACTGCGCGATCGGCCTGCTGCATCTCCTGGCGGATGTAATAGCCCGGAATAGCGCCGCGCTTGTTATTCACCTCATAGCTGGCGCAGCCGAACATCGTGCTCATGGACAACATCGTGACCAAAGCTCCTGATACCTTTACCGCGTGCCTTCTGTTCATTTCAAACCCCCTGGTGTGTGATCGGTTCAACCATCTATTCATCGTGCCCGCGCCGCTTTTATCGCCCCCGCGCCTGCCGTGGAGGCAATGGTGTGAAACCTGATCTCCGGCTCCTTGATGAAGAGTTTCATCGCTCCGGCCAGGACGCCGAAATGAACCGACCGCAGATGGGCGTTCAGCTCGTCACTCCCCTGCCACTCTTCAATGAAGCAGATACTGTTGTCAGCCTCGGCATCGAGGTAGCAGTTGCAGCTGAGGCAGCCCGGTTCGCGCCGAATCGGGTCGAGGAGCGCCTTGAAGGTTTGCAGGACCTCTTTGAATTTTTCCGGCGGCACGCTTATCCGGATACAGGCTTGGACCATGGGCTTTTCCCCTTGGAAACGGAGCAAGACGACGTCGTCAGATCGAGGAGCGCGCGTTTTCCTCTTAAAACCTCATTGGCAACTAACGTGCCAGTTCGGAAACGGCTCCAATGGCCTGATTGTGCGTGGAAAACGGGGGTGCCGCCGGGGAGATCCGTCAGACGATCCGTCAATTACGGCAAAAGTGCCATATATGACGGGTTGGCGGCGGGTGACCCGGAGTCCCTGCGAAAGGGTCGGAATGGGAGATTTACCTTACAGATGAGCGAGGATCTTCCGCTGAAAAAAACACCCTCCCCTTCAAAAGCACCCCCATCCCCCTCCTGACCTCCCCCTTGAAGGGGGAGGGACTTGAACGGCGGAAGATCAGTGCTAATCAGATTTTCATTAAAGGGACGGGGAACCAGCAGGTGTGCTTAATTTAAGGCAGTTGAACAAACTCCCTCCCCTTCAAGGGGAGGGCGGGGGTGGGGATGGGGTAACTGCGGGTAGCAAGGGGGTTTGGATGCAGCAGGCCCGCCGGGGTGGCGCCTTTACTTTCGGGAAATGCCGGACTTGCGCATCCGGGCGCGCAGGGTGCTGGGGTTCATGCCGAGAAGCACCGCCGCACCGCTTTTCCCCTCCACGCGCCAGGAGGTTTTCTGGAGCACCTGGAGGATGTGGTCGTGTTCCAGCTCGGCGAGGATTCTCACCTCCTGACCGGGCTCTCCCCCCGTCTTGGGGAAGCTGTCGAAGCGGTCCAGCACCTGCAGTGCCGTCCCCCGGCTCAGGATTACCGCCCGTTCGATGACGCTTTCCAGCTCCCGCACGTTGCCGGGCCAGTGATACTGCTCCAGAAGCTTCAGCGTCTCCCTGGAGACGGTCTCGATCCTCTTCCCTATTTTCTTGTTGAATTTGGCGATGAAATGGTTGACCAGCAGCGGGATGTCCTCCTTTCTCTGCCGAAGCGGCGGCATGGTGATGGGGAAGACGTTGAGGCGGTAGAAGAGGTCCTCCCGGAACCTCCCCTCGCGGATCTCCTGCTCCAGGTTCCGGTTGGTCGCGGCGATGATCCGCACATCGACCTTGATGGTCCGCGGACTCCCCAGGCGCTCGAATTCCCCGTCCTGGATGACCCGCAACAGCTTGGCCTGCAGCTCGACGGGGACCTCGCCGATTTCATCGAGAAATATGGTGCCGCCGTCGGCCAGCTCGAAGCGCCCGATCTGCCTGGCGTCGGAGCCGGTATAGGCCCCCTTCTCCCGCCCGAAGAGCTCGCTTTCGATCAGGTTTGCCGGCAGTGCGGTGCAGCTCACCGTTATCATGGAGCGCTCCCTGCGGGCGCTGGCGTCGTGAATGGCGCGCGCGATCACTCCCTTGCCGGTACCGGTTTCACCCAGTAAAAGCACGGTCGCGTCCAGGGGAGCGACCTGTTCGACCCTGAAGAAGACATAGGAGAGGGCGTTACTTTCACCGATGATGCCGCCGAATTCGTGCTGCCGGGCGATCTCCTTCTGCAGGTAGACGTTCTCCGCCTGGAGCCGGTCTTTCAGGCTCTTGATCTCGGCATAGGAATTCTTCAGGGATTCTTCCGCCTGCCGGCGTTCCTGTATTTCCCGGGTAAGCGCCAGATTGGCCCGGGTCAGATCGCCGGTCCGCTCCGCGATGGTCCCCTCCAGTTTGTCATGGGCGTTTTGCAGCGTTTCCTCCATCCGGTTGCGGAGCGTGCCGTCGACGATCGAGGTCAGGATGTAACCGGTCCCGTTTTCCCTGGCGAGCGCCACGCTTTGCAACTGGCCATGGATCTCCGTGCACTCCTTGCCCGCCAGCCTGATTTCACAGCTCTGCATCCCGGCTCTTTGCCGGACCGCTTCGACATGGCGGGCGAAGAGCTCCCTGCCGGCGGCATCCGCTATCAAACCGGCAAAAGGTTTCCCGATCAGGGCTCCCCTGTCGATCCCGAGCAGGTTTGCCACGGCGAGATTGGCCTCCCGGATCACTCCCTGTGCATCCAGTGAGACGTAGCCTACCGGGGCGAAGTCGTAGAGCTCGGCATAGGCATCGCGCGACAGCTCCAGCTCCTCCCTGGAGCGGCGCAACTCGTCGTTTTGGCTCTCCAGCTCGATCTGATGGACCTGCAGCTCGTGAAGCAGCCGCAGGGTCTCCTGTTGCAACCGGGAAGCGACGGAATCCGGCCCGGCCATCGGCGGCTGTTTTTCGCCCCGGCGACGCTGGTCGGGGACTTTCTGGGACGGCTGCTGCTCCTGGTCGACGATACCCATGGCTGACTCCACTCCCTTGGCTGCTCAGGGCGGGCACGGCAATCCGGCCCACGCAGCGGATGAACTCCTCCTACCCTTTCTCTTCCAGCAGACTTTTAAGTTGCGCATTTTCCGCGCGCAGCTCCGCCTCCAGCGCCTTGGCGGCGGAGATGTTGGTAAAGGTCATCACCACGCCGCCGATGACATCCTCCATGGTTCGATACGGCATGATGCGCACCAGATACCAGCGGCCGTCGCGGGTGGAGACCTGTTTTTCCGAGAAGACCAGGGTCCGCAGCACTTCCTGGGTCTCCGCGTACATCTCCGGGTAGCTCAGCTCGCAGGCGACGTCGGAAAGCGGCCGCCCCATGTCGGTCGGGATCAGCTTGAAAATCTTGTCCGCGCCGCTTGTGAACCTCCTGACATGGAGCTCGCGATCCAGGAAGACGGTGACGATCTCCGTGGAGTTCAACAGGTTCCTCATGTCGTTGTTGACCCGCGAAAGCTCCTCCATCTTGGACTGCTGTTCCGCGTTCACCGTCTGCAGCTCCTCGTTCAGGGACTGCATCTCCTCCCTGGAGGTGGTCAGCTCCTCGTTGGTGGACTGCAGTTCCTCGTTGGTGGACTGCAGCTCCTCGTTGGCCGACTTGAGCTCTTCCTGCGAGGATTGCATCTGTTCGCGGGTACTTTGCAGCGCCTCGCGCATCCGGCTCAGTTCCTGCTCCAGCTCGAAGACCCTGACGCTGCCGGTAGCGCTCTTGGAGCCCCGCGGCGCCCTCTTCTCCGGCTGCGCCGCGACTTCGCTGAAGACGATCATCACCATCCCACGCAAGGCTTCCGGCTTTTCCACCGCCTGGAGCGTGATGTCGACGGCCGGGGCTGGGTCGCCGCCGCCGGGCTTGAGCCCTCGGACTGTGACCGCCTCCTGCTGCCGGACCGCCTTGTGGAAGGCGTTCCCCAGCTCGAAACGGAGCCCCTCGCGGGCCATGGCGAAGATGTTCCAGTTCGCCTTGCCGGCGGCAGGCTCCAGATATCTGCCGGTCCGCCCGCTGATGTAGAGGATGTCCCCCTTGTCGTTGGTGAGGACCGCCGGCGGCGAAAACTGCTGCAAAAGCAGCTGGTCCGCAAGCGACTGCAGGTTGGCTTCGGGTTTCAGCATGGTCGGCTCCTTGGGAAACCCTGGCAGGGCGGGAACAAACGAGGGGGGAAAGGCAATCGGTTCGGCCGGCAGCACCGACTGGATGCAACGAAACAGCCTCGTCTTGAGATTCAGGGGTTCGAAGAGATGGCCGAAAGCGCTCACCGTCTCGGCACTCCCCAGAAACAGCACCCCCCCCGGATTCAGGCTGTAGTGAAAAAGCGGCAGGAGCTTTTTCTGCAGTTCCGGCGTCAGATAGATCAGCAGATTGCGGCAGATCAGGAGGTCCAGCCTGGTGAAGGGGGGATCCATGATGACGTTCTGCACGGCGAAGGTCACCATCTCCCGGATCTCCTTGACGACCCGGTAGCCGCGCTCTTCCCGGACAAAGAACCTGCGCAGCCTCTCCGGGGTCAGGTCGGCCGCGATGCCGACCGGGTAGAGCCCCTGGCGGGCCTGGTCGATCGCGTCGCCGTCCAGGTCGGTGGCAAAGATCTGCACGGTGAAGTTGTGCCCCGGTGCCTGCTCCAGCGCCTCCTTGAAGGCGATGGCGAGCGAATAGGCCTCCTCGCCGGTGGAGCACCCCGTCGACCAGGCCCTGAGCGCGCCGCCTTTCGGGCGGCTTGCCAGGAGCGCCGGGATGGCTTGCTGCTGCAGCTGCTCCCAGCAGGCCGGATCGCGGAAAAAACTGGTGACGCCGATCAGGAGCTCCTTGAAGAGGAGTTCCGCCTCCTGGGGGTTGTCCTGCAGGTAGCGGACGTACCCCGCGATCCGGTTGATCTGGTGCAGCCCCATGCGCCGCTCCAGGCGGCGGTAGATGGTGTTCTTCTTGTAGAGGGAGAAGTCGTGGCCGGTCTTGGCCCGCAGCAGGATCACCACCTTTTCCAGGGCGCCCTGGTCCTTCTCCTCGAGCGGAAAGGCGGTATTGCCGCTGCCGAAACCCTGCCGGAGGGAGTCTATGAGCCTGGCGGGGAGCTCTTCAACCGGAGCGACCAGATCCGCAAGACCCGCATCGATGACGCTTCTCGGCATGCTGTCGAACTTGGCNNCCAGGACGAGCCCCCCCTTTTCCCGGATGGCCCGAACCCCCAGGGTGCCGTCCGAGCCCATCCCCGAGAGGATCACGCCGATCGCCAGTTCGTGCCGGTCCTCGGCCAGCGAGCGGAGAAAGAAGTCGAT
>DNRQ01000006.1:0-142 GCA_003499925.1 Geobacter sp. | reverse complement strand
CAGCAGTTCGGCCATGATCCCCTTATGGGTCGGGTCGAGGTGCTGGATGATGACGAAGGCCATGCCGCACCCCGCCGGGACCTGGCGCAGGAACTGCTCCAGAGCCTCCAGCCCGCCCGCGGAGGCGCCCAGGCCGACGATG
>DNRQ01000028.1 GCA_003499925.1 Geobacter sp. | reverse complement strand
TCACTCTCCTTTCTTTGAGATACGAGATCTCTAGTGATAGAAAAAATATTAGCACTCAAAACATCTGAGTGCTAATTGCTTGGTAAATATAAACAGCATGATGGCAAAAATCAAGGGGCGAATAAAAATAAATTCAGGCAGCCAAAATCGCTATAGGGTCCGGCCCCTTCGCGACTCAGGCTGGACTTTCGGGCAGCCAGGAGAGTCCCGACCTCTCCGGCGGCCGCTCGTCACCACTTCCTCTTCGCCAGTTCCTCGGCGTAAAACTTCTGGTACAGGATCTCCCACTCCCGGCTGCCGGGGACCTTGGCCTGGCTGTAGGAGGCGAGCTTGTCCCGGACCGCCTGGTCGATCTGCCCCATCAGGGAGAAGAAGGAATCGATCGATCCCTTGATCGAGTCGAGGGCGCGCCTCTCGTCGGCGAAGTCGGCCAGGTCGTCGTTCCAGAGCTTGTCGTAGATCTTGTGCGCGATGTGCGAGATGCGGTCTTCTGAAATGTGCATGGTACCCTCTTTTCCGGCAGGTTGTCGGTCGCGTCGGCTGCAAGCCTCAAAGGACGATCTTTCTCTCCTTGGCGAGCTTGTCCTTGATCATCCTGAGCATCTTGTGCCGGTCGATCCCGTCGTCACCCAGGGCCCGCAGCGTCTTCTCCAGGAGCGCCTCGGCGTCCCGCTCCAGCGCCTCCTCTACCTTCAGGTCCGCGGCTATGGCGCCCTTGACGGCGGCCAGCAGCGCTCCCCTCCCCTGCTTGGCAGTGACGAGTCCGGCGCGCTCCAGATCGCCCAGCACCTTTTCCGCCAGACGTCCGATCTGTTCATCCTTGAGATGCATCTTGCCTCCGCTGAAAGCTGTCGTTGGCGCATTGTACGTCAAACCGATAAAAATGCAACAGCGTTCCAGGCAACGGCAGCCGCCGCACGGTGCGCGCGGCGCTTGCGCCCGCCTCACCGGAACCGGCGCTGGGCCGGTTTCCCTGCGCCGACTGGCAGCGGCCCGAGCCGACCTTAAGCAACCTCTTATTTTTAGAGAAGTTTAGGGAAAAAGCGTCTTGATTTCTCCTTGAAGCGAGGATAGAATACGAGCGACTTGAACAGGATTCTCTCTGCCCTGCCCGTGAGGTTACAACGCCCCTGCGGAATAATTCATTGAACGGGCGACTGTTTCGATCGTGGTGTGCTGCCCCATTGCGCGGGAATTGCCT
Organism: Geobacter sp.; assembly: GCA_003499925.1. Lineage (GTDB taxonomy): Bacteria > Desulfobacterota > Desulfuromonadia > Geobacterales > Geobacteraceae > Geomonas. Next base: position 8,919 of record DNRQ01000028.1, on the reverse strand, counting down.
GAAGCGATCTATAGAAGCCCACCTGACTGGGAACTCGCTGTGAGGCCCCGAAACCAACGACAAGGCGGAGAGAGTTGCGAGAAGGGGGGACCGGACAACCGGTCCCCTTTTTTTGTCTTGCGGTAGCAGCTCAAAACCTATAATAAAAGAGAAAGAGAGAGTTTGCCAATGAGCCGACCCAGATATAATTCTCCCAGATACAGTATCGATTAACATACAGTCTCGATTAACAGCGCGTGAGCTCTTGAGTAACCAGCACGAGCCCGTTGACTGTGGGTCCTCGGAGTCATCAATTGAGTCCCCTCCCCCGGAGGGGGAGGGTTAGGGAGGAGGAACAGGGCCAGTTCTTCAGAGAAGCCTCGGTCTCCCCCCTCCCAACCTCCCCCCTCCGGGGGGAGGAGCAATAGGATAAAGCGCCGCAGGGCGGAGTCAGATGCTGACCATACAAATCGGGGGGTGACAGATGAAGGTAGTTGCATTCAACGGCAGCGCGCGCAAGGGAGGGAACACCTCGATCCTGGTACAAAGGGTGTTCGCCGAGCTGAAGGCCGAGGGGATCGGGACGGAGCTGATCGAGCTCGCCGGAGTTCCGATCAGGGGTTGCACCGCCTGCTACGGCTGCTTCAGGAACAAGGACCGGCACTGTGTCATGAACGACGATGTCGTTAACGACGCGATCGACAGGATGGCCGCCTCCGACGGCATCATCATGGCATCCCCGACCTACTTCGCCGACATAACCAGCGAGACCAAGGCGCTCATCGACCGCTCCGGCATGGTGGCAAGGGCCAACGACTTCATGTTCAGACGCAAGGTCGGCGCCGGCGTCATAGCCGTGAGGCGCGCAGGGGCCATCCACGCCTTCGACAGCATCAACCATTTCTTCCTGATCGGCGAGATGATCGTCCCCGGCTCGAGCTACTGGAACATCGGCATCGGGCGCGAGATCGGCGACGTCGAGGAGGACGCCGAGGGGTTGGCCACCATGGAGACCCTGGGCAAGAACATGGCCTGGCTCATCAAGAAGCTGGCGTAGGTGAACGAAGGCGTAGGGTGGGCCGTGCCCACCGGATCCGCACCGTGATGGTGGGCACGGCCCACCCTACATGATCAGGGGAGCTTCGCTCAACTTGATGGCGGTGCCCCCCTTTTACAAAGGGGGGAGCCTTTTCCAAAGGAGCCGCATGACCCCGCATTTTCTCCCCACGCTGGTGAACCGCCCCTTTGACGACCCGGGTCTCTACCTGGACTTTCTTTTTGCGCGCCGGGCCATCCTGTTCGACATGGGGGACCTGGCTCCGCTCCCCCCCCGCAAGCTTTTGAGAATAAGCGACATCTGCATCTCCCATACCCATATCGACCACTTCATCGGCTTCGACAGGATGCTCCGCATCATGCTCGGGCGCGACAAAAGGGTAAACCTGTTCGGCCCCCCCGGCATGCTGCGCCAGGTGGAAAACCGTCTCGCCTCCTACAGCTGGAACCTGATCGAGAGCTACCCCACCGTGTTCACCCTGACCGTGACCGAGCTTTACCCGGACGGGACCGGGCTGCGGGCGCAGTTCAGCTCGAAGCGCGCCTTTGCCAGGGAGCTCGAGGAGCAGGTGCCGGCCCGCGCGGGGGTGATCCTGGACGAGGAAAACCTCCGGATCCGCACCGCCTTCCTGGAGCACAGCATCCCCTGCCTCGCCTACGCCTTCGAGGAGAAGCGGCATGTGAATTTCATGAAGAACCGGCTCGCCGAGTTGGGAGCGCCGGTCGGCCCCTGGCTTTCAGAGCTGAAGCGCTCGGTGCTGCGCGGGGAACCGGACGCTACCGTGATCGTGGCGTCCGGGGCAAATGAAGGGGAGGCGGAAAGGTCGTTCACCCTGGGCGAGCTGAAGCAGCGGGTTCTGCAGGTAGTCGCCGGAGAAAAGATCGCCTACGTGACGGATACGGCTTTCACCCCGGGAAATCGGGAACGGATCGTCGACCTGGTGCGGGGGGCCGACTACCTCTTCATAGAGGCGGTGTTCCTGCACGCGGACCACGAGCGGGCACGAGACAGGGCCCACCTGACGGCCCGGCAGGCGGGGGAGATCGCCCGCGAGGCAGGCGTGGAGCGGGTGATTCCCTTCCACTTCTCCCCCAGGCATCTGGGAGCAGAGGAGCAACTGCGGCGGGAGCTGGCAGAGGCTTTTCAGGGGAGAACGTCCCCTCCCCTTCAAGGGGAGGGTTAGGGTGGGGATGGGGTGATGGGGAGGGCCGGAAATGCAGAAAGGGGCACCAAACCCAGCGCCCCTTTCCCTGATACTCAAACCAATTCTCCCGCCGAATCTAGTCGAGCTTGAGCGCCACGAAGAGGGAGGCATGCCCGCGCCGCAGCAGCACCTTCAGGTAGCCGCCCTTCTTTACCGAGGAGACGGCCTTGCCGTAATCGCTCACCGTGGCGATGCGCACGCCGTTGATCTCCCTGACCAGGTCCCCCTCGACGATTCCCGCCCGGTCCGCCAGGCCGTCCGGCTGCACCTCGGTAACCACGACCCCCTGTTCGCCCTTTACCCGCAGCTGCTGCGCCCGCTCCGGGGTCAGCTCGGCGACCTTGATGCCGAGCCGGTCACCGGGGAGCACAACGTCTTCATCGTCGCCATCCTTCATCTGTTCGATGGTTACCGGCACCGACTGCTGCCGGCCGTCTCGGAGCACCAGCACGTTCACCTTCTTTCCGACCGCTGTTGCGGCGACCAGCCGCGGCAATTGGTTCATCTCATTAATGGCATGTCCGTCGTACTCCAGGATGATGTCGCCCCCCTTGAGGCCGCTCTTCTCTGCCGGGCTCCCCGGCAGGACCTCTGCGATCAGGCCCCCTTTCTCGCTCTCGAGCCCGAACGACTGTGCCAGTTCGGGGGTCACCAGCTGCAGCGAGACCCCGAGCCAGCCGCGGGTGACCTTTCCGGTCTCCTTCAGCTGGGTGATGATCGATTTCGCCATATTGACCGGGATGGCGAAGCCTATACCCTGGCCTCCCGCAACGATCGCCGTGTTGATGCCGATCACCTCGCCGTCCAGGTTGAAGAGCGGGCCGCCGGAATTGCCCGGGTTGATCGAGGCGTCGGTCTGGATGTAGTCGTCGTAGGGTCCGCTTCCGATCACCCGTCCCTGCGCGCTGACGATCCCTGCCGTAACCGTCTGGGCCAGACCGAAGGGGTTGCCGATCGCCATCACCCACTCGCCGACCTCAAGCTTGTCGCTGTCGCCCAGCGGGGCCACCGGGAGTTGCCCCTTGTCCTGGATCTTTATCAGCGCGAGGTCGAACTTTTCGTCCCGCCCCTTCACCTCGCCCCGGTATTCCCTGCCGTCGGAGAGCTTCACCTTTATCTCGTCGGCACCCATCACCACATGGTTGTTGGTGATGATGTAGCCGTCATTGCTGATGATGAAGCCGGAGCCCAGATTCCTCTGCTTGAAGGGATGCTGGCGCGGCCCTTCGAAGAACTTCTCGAAATACTCCTGGAACGGGTCGAGCCCCGAGGGATGCCCTCGCTTCTGCGGCGTCAGGGTCTTCGAGGTACTGATGTTGACGACCGCCGGTTTCAGCTGCTTCGCCAGCTTGGCGAAATCGGGGAGTGTCGCCGCGGCCCACGCGGCTCCCGAAAAAACCGAGGAAAGAAATAGGCTGAACAACAAGAATCCCGCTACGATTGCTGCCTGCATGGCTACCTCCTGGTTTAATTTGTAGGCTAAAGCTAATACCGGCGACTCTTTTTGTCAAGACCCCGCTGCGACACGAAAAAACGGACGACTCCCCGGGGGCCGTTGGGGCCGGGAAATCGTCCGTCGTGGTTCGGATGCTTGGTCCTGCGGGGGGGACTACTCCTCTTCTTTCAGGATGTAGCCGACGCCTCTGACCGTGTGGATCAGCTTCTTGTCGGCTTCACGGTCGATCTTCTTACGCAGATAGTTGACGTAGACGTCGATGATGTTGGTGAAGCTGTCGAAGGTGTAGTCCCAGACATGCTCCGCGATCATGGTCCTGGTCAGCACCTGGTGCGGGTTGCGCATGAAGTACTCAAGCAGGCCGTACTCCTTGGCGGTCAGGTCGATCTCCTTGTCCTTGCGCCAGACCTTGTGGGTTACCGGGTCGAGGCGCAGGTCGCCGAAACGGATCTCGGCGCCGCGGTCCAGCTCGCTTCTGCGCATCAGCGCACGCACGCGTGCCAGCAACTCTGCGAAGGCAAACGGCTTGGTCAGGTAATCGTCGGAGCCCGAATCGAGGCCGGCAACGATGTCTTCCACGGAATCCTTGGCGGTCAGCATCAGGATCGGAGTGACGTTCTTTCTCTCCCTGAGCTCCTTCAGCACGGAAAGACCGTCCTTCTTCGGGAGCATCCAGTCGAGCACGATCAGATCGAACGCCTTCTCCAGCGCAAGCTTCAGCCCCTCCTCGCCGTCCGCCGCGGTATGCACCTCGTACTGCTCTTCCTCAAGCCCGCGCTTAATGAAGCTGGCGACCTTCTTCTCATCTTCAACCACCAAAATTCTCATGTTGATTTCCTCTCTGTCGTTAATATTGTTTGTCTGACGCCTAATCGTGCCTTATCTCACCATGGAGCCTGCTCAGTATCTCCGCTGCAGACTCCTCCACGGATTTGTTGGTTACGTCTATTACCAGCCATTCCGGATGCGCCCGGTAATACCTGCGGCAAAGAGCGAGTTCCTCCTCCACCTGGCGGTAGTCGGCATAGCTGCCGCGCGGGCTCTGCCGGAGATTCCTCAGCCGCGCGCTCCTTATGTCCACCAGCCGCTGGGTATCGATGATGAGACCCACCACCCGCTGCGGCTCCACCTGCTCCAACTCGAGCGGGGGATCGATCCCCTGGATGAGCGGTACGTTGGCGACCTTGTATCCCTTGTGAGCGAGATACATGGAGAGCGGCGTCTTGGAGGAGCGGGAAACCCCCACCAGCACGATGTCGGCCCTGTGCAGGTTGCGCGGCTCCTGTCCGTCGTCCTGCTTCACGGTGAAATCTACCGCCTCCATGCGCCGGTAGTACTCGGAGTTCATCTCGTACTGCAGCCCGGGGAGCTTTTGCGGCCGCATCTCCAGAAACTCTGCCAGCTTGTAGAGCAGCGGGGTGATCAGGTCCACTGCCTCCAGTTGCCGCGCCTCGGCCTCGTTCCTGACGAACTGCGCCAGTTCCGTGTTGACCAAGGTATAGAATATAATGCCGGGCGCCCGGCTCACCTCATCGAGCGCCTTGACGATATCGCCGCGATTGCGTATCTGCCCCATCCTGTGCAGCCGGACGTCGACATCCTTGAACTGGGTAAGCGCCGCTCGCGCCACTCGCTCGACCGTTTCACCGGTCGCATCGGAAATCAAATAGACATGGTTCATTGTTGGTATCACCCGAAGATTATTGCGATTATTGGCCTCTTATCGGCAGATCTCCAACATTCATTAGATATATACCATGTTTTTTCATTTTAGGCAAAACTAAAATTTAATGGGAAATTCTTTGAAATGGTTCAATCCGATTTTTAATCCAAAATTTTAATTATAATTACGCCGTACTTTCTTCCGTTGTCAAGGTTTTCATTGCTATACCCCTTAATTCTCTGATAGTTTAACGGGGAATCATGACCTTAAAGGAGAAGCAAACTCATCATGCATACAGATTGGGCTGAAATCACCTGTGAAGTCCCCGCCGACATGGTCGACACCGTGGCCGACTTCCTGGTGGAACTTACCGGCAACGGCGTCGGCATAGAGAACCTGCACCTCGACACTTTTTCCCTCGACAGCCTCGAAGACACCCCGACCAAGAGCGTCAAGGGATACCTGCCGCTGGACGACTCCCTGGAGGAGATGCGGATCAGGATAGAGCACTTTTTGGCCGAAACCGGCCCCGCCTTTGCCGGTTTCGTCTACCTCCCGCCGGTGGTGGCCGTGGTGAGAAACGAGGACTGGGCCAACAACTGGAAGGTGCATTTCAAGCCGGTCCGGATCGGCGAGCGCCTGGTGATCAAGCCGACCTGGGAGGAGTACCGGAAACTCCCCGGCGATCTGGTTATCGAGATCGATCCCGGCATGGCTTTTGGCACCGGAGCGCACCCGACCACCAGGATGTGCCTGGAATCCCTGGAGCGCATCTGTTTCAACGAGAGCGGCGGAAAACTTCCGGGAGCGGTCCTCGACGTCGGCACCGGCTCCGGCGTGCTCAGTATCGCGGCCGCTCTCATGGGGGCTACCCGGATCGTCGCGGTCGACATCGACCCTGAGGCGGTCCTGGTGACCCGGGAAAACCTTGAGCTGAACGGCGTGGCAGACGTGGTGGCGGCCTCCGCCACCAACCTTTGCGATCTGGAAGGTCAATACGGCGTGGTCGTGGCGAACATCCTGGCCGAGGAACTGGTACGCCTTTCGGCCCAACTGACCGCCAAGGTCGCGCCGGGCGGCTGGCTGATCCTCTCCGGCATACTCACCGAAAAGGAACCATTCGTCTGCGCGGGGTTCCCCGGGCTCACTCTCATGGAAAATCCCCGGGAGGCGGAGTGGAGTTGCCTCACCTTCAGGAAAGCCCTCTAGCCTATGCGCAACTTTTTCCTGGGAGCCGATGCGCTGCTTGGCGACACCGCCACCGTGACCGGCGAGCTTTATCGCCACATGGCGCGGGTGCTCCGTCTCAAGCAGGGAAGCGAGGTCATGCTTACCGATGACAGCGGCAGGCAGCTTAGCGGCGTGATAGAAGAGGTGGGCGCCAAGAGTCTCACGGTACGGATCACCGCCGCCGAGAGCGCCCCCGAGCAGGAACAGGGGCTGCGGATCACCCTGTACCAGGGGCTTCCCAAGGGTGAAAAGCTGGACCTGATCCTGCAAAAGTGCACGGAACTGGGGGTTTCGGAGGTGGTGACCTTCGATGCCGAGCGTTCCATAGTAAAGCTGCGCGGGGAGCGGAGCGCCGGCCGGCTCGGGCGATGCGAGAAGATCGTGCAGGAGGCGGCGCGGCAGTCGGGGCGGCGCTCTGCGCCAAAGGTGAGCATCGGGGGGAATCTCGACCTGGTGTTGCGGGAAGCGGAGCACACGGTCAGGCTTTTGCTGTGGGAGGGAGAGCAGACGACCCGGCTGCGAGAGACCTTTGAGGCGTTCCCGTCGCCTGAGAGCGTAGCGGTCGTCGTCGGCCCGGAGGGAGGATTGAGCGCCGGGGAGGTCGAGCAGGCCATAGCCTGCGGCTTCACCCCGGTCTCCCTCGGTCGCCGCATACTGCGGACCGAGACGGCGGGGCTGGCCATGCTGGCGATCCTGCAGTTTCACTGGGGGGATATGGGCTGAACCATTTTAGCCACGGAGACACGGAGGTCACGGAGAGAATCAAAACAGAACCCCTCTCGTTCCCAAGCTCCAGCTTGGGAACGAAACAGCGTCCAAAGCTCCAGCCTTGCATCTGGCGAAGCGAAGCTTCGCGTAGCCTCTTACGTTCCCAAGCTGGAGCTTGGGGACGAGAAAAGCAGCTGGAGCTTGGGAACGAGAAAAGCGGCTGTAAGCTTCGCAACGAGAGGAGCGGCTGGAGCTTGGCAACGAGAAAAGGTGCATCCGCTTCTATAACCATAGCAGCAGGGAACAGATCGCAGTCACAAGCGACACCACCGACGCAATCGCCAGCATTTTCTGCCTGGCTGCGACAACTTCCAGCGTTTTCGCAAGCTGTTGCAGATGTTCGGTCGTCTCAAGCAACGCCTTTCCCAGCTTCAGGTTTTCCTCCTGAATCAATCTCAGTCGTTCGTCGACTCCATGCGGAGCAGAACCGGCAACCCTGAACCTCTCCTTTGTCCTGGTGACCAGATCAACCACCGCCGGCACGTTCTCCATCACCCTTCCCCAAGGAATTTGTGTGGCTGCTATTTTTACAATTCCCCAGATTCCCATATTGCCTCCCCGAATCCCCTGTCAGCTCCTCATCATTATGAGCGCCACTGGTATCTTATCGGAAATGGATCAGAATCAGTCAAGTTTTCAGCAACCAGCAGATCCGGAGGAATGCGGGTCGGGTTTCAACTGCTAAGAGGCCAGCTCCAGAAACCGCTTCGCCATCAGTGGTCCCTTCCCGGCCTCTTCATGCTTGAAAAAGACGAAGGCATCCCGCCACCCCTGGTCCCGCACCAGTTTCGCCCACCGCTTCAGCTCAGCAACAGTGTAGTCGGGCCGCCGGAGCCGCAGATAGCCCCAGTCGGCCGTAGAGGCGAAAGGAACCTCCAGATCGTTCTCCGCATCGGCAATGCAAAGCGCCGCGTCATTACGCTGCAGCAGCGCGAAGAGCTCTGCGTCGAACCACGACCGGTGGCGGAATTCGAACGAGACGCGGCGCTGCGCCGGCAGCAGTGCCAGAAAGTCCCGCAGCCGCGGCATATCCTTCTTCAAGTTCGGCGGCAACTGGAAGAGCAGCGCTCCCAGACGCTCCTTCAGCGCCCCCGCGACATCGAACAGGTATGACACGGAATCGTCCGCATCCAGGAGTCGCTGGATGTGCGTAATCGTCTGCGGAGCTTTCAGCACGAACTTGAAATCGCCGGGAACTTCGCCCGCCCATGCTTCCAGGACAGATACCTTCGGCATGCGATGAAAGGTATTGTTGATCTCGACGCTCCGGAAACGCTCCCCATAATAGTGGAGCATCTGCTTGTCGGGGAGGTTTTCGGGATAGAAGCTCCCTTTCCATTCCTTGTAGGAGTAGCCGCTGGTGCCTACGTAGAGGTTCATCTGTCACCTCATGGGAGACGCTACGATGTGCCACATCGTCACAGCATCAATTTATACAACAAGAGGCAGACACCACAAGACATTCTAATGTGAGACAAGGCAAAATCAAGATCCAGCTGATCCTCCGTTGATCACGTTACCCCCATCCCCCCCAAACCTCACTGCCATTAAGTTACCTGATT
>DNRQ01000062.1:11055-20262 GCA_003499925.1 Geobacter sp. | reverse complement strand
CCAAGGTCGGCGTCCAGAAAGGTTCCTCCGCTCTGGAGGCGGTCAAGAAGCTTCCGGCTCCCCCCGCCGAGGTGCGCGAATACGCCGACAACCCGAAGGCTCTGCTCGATCTCGAGTCCAAGCGCCTTGACACGGTCATCATCGACGACGCCACCGGCCGCGACTTCATCGCCAAGCGCCCGGGCAAGTTCCAGATCCTGGCCGGCAACATCACCAAGGAGCCTTTCGGCGTCGCCTTCCGCAAGGATGACGTGGAACTGCGCGAGAAAGTGCAGAAGACCCTCGACGCGATGGTGAAGGACGGTACCATGGGCAAGATCTCCAAGAAGTGGTTCGGCGAGGACATCACCAACCCGAAGAAGTGGAAATAGGTGTTTCTTTACCCTCCCTCCANNCCGTGGCGCGCGCCGAGGATTACGATCAGATCTTCCACGATGCGAACGACGCCATGGGGCGAGGTGACCTCCCTGCCGCCATCTCCCTGCTGAAAAAGGTCCCGCTCTCCAAGGGTGACGACAACAGCGCCTTCGTCCGGAGCCGGATGCAGACGGCCAGGCTCCATTTCGCCCTGCAGGATTTCGCCGCAGCCAGCGCCGATGCGCGGGAGGTGCTCGCCATCTATCCGGACAACAGCGAGGCGCTGAACTTCCTGGCCTCGGTGCAGAAGGAGCAAAAAGCGGGCTACGCCGTGTTCTTCGAGGACTGCCTGCGCTTCCTGCCGCAGCTCCTCAAGGGATCGGTGATGACCATCACCCTGGTCTTTTGCACCATCCTGATCTCCCCCATCGGCGGCCTGCTGATCGCGCTGGGACGGCTGAGCAGCTTCAAGCCGGTCTCGTCGCTCTGCTGGTTCATCATCTGGCTCTTCCGCGGCACGCCGCTTCTGCTGCAGCTCTTCTTCATCTACTACGGGCTGCCGGCGCTCGGCATAACCTTCAAGCCCTTTACCGCAGCGGTGATCGGTCTTGGCCTCAACTACTCCGCTTATCTGGGCGAGATCATCCGCGGCGGCATCCAGAGTATCGAGCACGGGCAGATGGAAGCGGCCAAGGCGATCGGCATGACCTACTGGCAGGCGATGCGCCGGGTCATCATCCCGCAGACCTACAAGCGGCTGATGCCCCCGATCGGCAACGAGTTCATCGCGCTCATCAAGGACACCGCGCTGGTATCCACCATCGCCATGGTCGAGCTGATGCGCTCCGCGGACCAGATGTTCAACGCCTATTTCAACATCACGGCGCTGATTCTGGCCGCCCTGATCTACCTCCTCTTCACCACGATCTTCACCTTCATNNGTCATCATCGGGCCTTCCGGGTCGGGGAAGTCGACGCTGCTCCGCTCGGTCAATTTCCTGGAGGAGGTCGAGGACGGCACCATCCTGTTCGAGGGGAACGAGATCGGCTACGTCCGGAACAAGCACGGCCGTCGCCACCTTGACACCCCGGCCAGGATCTGCGCGCTCCGCTCCGAGATCGGCATGGTGTTCCAGCATTTCAACCTCTTCCCGCACATGACCGTGCTCGGTAACGTCATGGAGGGGCCGCTCACCGTGCAGAAGAAAACGCCGGAGGCGGCTCGGGAGATCGCCCTCGACATGCTGGCCAAGGTCGGCCTTTCCGACAAGCGCGACGTCTATCCCGCAACGCTCTCCGGGGGGCAGAAGCAGCGCGTCGCCATTGCGCGGGCGCTCGCCATGCGTCCCAAGCTGATGCTCTTCGACGAACCCACCTCGGCCCTCGATCCGGAGCTGATCGGCGAGGTGTTCGACACGATCCGNNCAGGGGACACCGGAAGACTTCTTCGCCAACCAGATGGAGCACGACAGAATAAAGTCCTTCCTTACCCGCATACTCTGATCGGGCGGCGGCACTTGCGGCCGCCGTCCCCCGATGACGCCTCTNNCCGCGGGACACCGGGCCGACTGTCGCTTATCCTACCGGGTCAAACAGAGAAAGGGGGACGAACAATGATAAGAGAAGAAGAGGTCGTCGGGACTATCCGGGCCGCGCTGGAGCGGGAGGCGAGGGTGAATCTGCACAGCCACCCGATCGAGGTGACTTTCGCTGACGGCGTAGTCACCATATCGGGCGAAGTCGGAGGGATCGCTGCCAAGAAGACCGCCCTCAGTCTGGCGGCACAGCCGGCTCCGGTCTCGGGCATCGTGGACCGGCTGCATGTGGAGCCGTCCGAGCGGATGGAGGACGGGGCGATTCGCGACCACGTCTGCAATGCCCTCACCACCGAACCCGCTTTCAAATCCTACTCGGTGCGGGCGATGGTGAAACAGGAAATGGAGTCGGTGCGCTCCGTGAACCACGAGCGGCTTCTTGAGGTGGAGGTCACGGAAGGGATCGTGATACTAAACGGCTCTGCAGAGAGCATCTCCCACAAGCGCCTGGCGGGAGTCCTTGCCTGGTGGGTCCCCGGCACCAGGGACGTGGTGAACGGCATCGGCCTCTGGTCTGACGTGGAGGAGAACGATGACGAGCTGGTCGACGTGATCCGGATCGTCCTCGAGAAGGATCCGCTGGTGAACGCGTCCCAGATATCGATCCACAGCCAGGATGGGGTGGTCACGCTGGATGGCGCCGTTGCCACCCCGAACAGCAAGAGGGCGGCCGAGTCGGACGTCTGGTATGTGCTGGGAGTAAAGGAAGTGATCAACAAGCTCGTGGTCGCCGGGTAAACCTGCTGAAGTGGTGCCTGCTGTCACCGGGAGGGTGGCGGCCAGGCACCGCTTGGTACCCTTAGTCCTGGCATTGAGGGATCTATGAGGATTCGACCGAAGCAGCCGCCCATCCCGGCGGACAGGCAAGATACGGTGCGTCATGAGATTGTTTCGCTGCTGACGGCGGAGAGCCTGACCGCCAGGGAGATATCCGAGCAGGTGGGGATTGGGGAGAAAGAGGTGCTGGAGCACCTCGAGCATATCAAGATTGCACTGCACGGAGGGCTGGTAATCATACCGGCCCTCTGCCTGGGCTGTGGTTTCTCCTTCCGGAAACGGGAGCGCCTGAAAAAGCCAGGTAGATGCCCTGTTTGCCGCAGTGAACGCATTGTCGAACCTTCCTTCTCAATAAGCTAGCCCTTCATCAAACATCCAAAACGACCGTGGCCCGCCATCCCTCCGGCACACGCGCAANNCTCGGTCTTGGAAACGGCCAACTGTGCGGGAAGCAGGAGCAGCCTCTGGGCGTCCTTGTAGAAGATCAGCTCGTTCAGGAAATCGAACAGCAGCATTTCCTCGTTCTCCTGGTCGAGCTGCAAGTCCACCGTCCGGGTCGGGCGGACCGCCGAGAGGTTCTCCACCATCACCTGCATGGTGGCCCGGGCCGCATCCTGGAAAAGCTCTTCCAGCGTCTCCGCCCAGGCGTTAAAGGCGATGTCGGCGTGTGCTATGTCACCACGATATTCGTACGGCATGACTCCCTCCCGTAGCTGTTGCAGCCAAAACTCACCGACTACCCCTTGATATTCCCGATCGGCACCAGGCGTGCCACCCTCTTGCTGAGGCCGGCAAGCTCCGTCGCTTCCACGACCTCGTCGATGTTCTTGTAGGCGTCGCCGGCCTCTTCCGCCAGCCCTCCGAACGAGTCGGTGCGGACGTAGATGCCCCTTGCCTCCATGTCCCGCTGCAGCTTGTCGCCGCGGAAGCTCTTCTTGGCCTCATGCCGGCTCATGGTCCTGCCGCTGCCGTGGGCGGTGCTGAAGAAGGCGTCGGCGCCGCTCGACATTCCCGCCAGCAGATAGGATCCGGTTTCCATGCTCCCCCCGATGATGACCGGCTGGCCGGTTTTGTCGTAGCACTCCGGGAGGCCGGGCGCGCCGGGGCCGAAGGCGCGGGTCGAGCCCTTGCGGTGAATCAGGAGCTCCTTCTGGCTGCCGTTGGCCTGGTGCCTTTCCAGCTTTGCCGTGTTGTGCGCAACGTCGTAGACCATGCGCATGCCGAGGTCGTCCGGCGAGGCGTGGAACAGGTCGGAAAATACCTCCCTTATCCTGTGCAGGATCACCTGCCGGTTGGCGAAGGCCATGTTCACCGCGCACTTCATGGCGCTGAAGTAGGCCTGCCCCTCGGGGGAGTGGAACGGGGCGCAGGCGAGTTCGCGGTCGACGATCTTGATGCCGTATTTGCGAGCCATCACCGAGAGGAACAGTTTCAGGTAGTCGGTCGCCACCTGGTGCCCGAATCCCCTGCTGCCACAATGGAACATGATCACCACCTGGTTGGGAACGGTCAGCCCGAACGCCTTCGCCTTCTCGGCGTCCCAGATGTTCTCCGGCTTGGCGACCTGGATCTCGCAGTAATGGTTGCCGCTGCCAAGCGTCCCGAGCTGGTTGTAGCCGCGCTCCACAGCCTTGTCGCTGATGGAGGACGCGTCCGCACCGGGAAAACAGCCCCCCTCCTCGGTCATCAGAAGGTCGTCCTGGGTCGCGAACCCCTGCTTCAGGCACCAGCGCGAGCCTTGCTGGACCACGGAGCGGAAATCGTCCGGCTTCAGCTTCACGAAGCCGTGGCACCCTACGCCGGTGGGTATCCTGGCAAAAAGCCGGTCGACGATCTGGTGCAGTTTGGGGAGCACCTGGTCCGCGGTGAGGTTGGTAAGCACGAGGCGCATGCCGCAGTTGATGTCGAAGCCGATGCCGCCCGGGGAGATCACCCCGGTGCCCGGGTCCATGGCGGCGACCCCCCCGATCGGGAAGCCGTAGCCCCAGTGGCCGTCAGGCATGCAGTAGGCATATCTCTGAATGCCGGGGAGCGTGGCGACGTTGCTGACCTGCTCGAAGACCCCCGCGTCCATCTCCTGTATCAGTTTGTCGGTAGCGAAAATACGGGCCGGTACCAGCATCCCTTGCTTGTAACTCACTGGCAGTTCCCAGATGGTGTCGGAAATCCGCTTCAAAGCCGCCGGTACGCTCATATCCCCTCCGCTATTGCTGTTCAGATGGCCGTGCACCTGGAGATATTACCATAATTTAATTGTGAGCAGCCGGACGGTGGGATTTTCTTTGGGTGGGGATGTGGCTCTGGTTGGTGGAGGGAGGGGCGCCGGGAGGGTGCCGGAACATAGGNNTACATTCTCCTTCTTGACCCACTCTTCCGACTTGTCGAAACCGACGATGCGCCCTGTGGTGACCAGATAGTCGAAATGGTAGTCGCTTACTACATCGTAAGTGAAATCGTCATAGCAGACCAGTACTCCCATGATAATGCCTCCTGGTGTGGTAAGTCGCGCCTGTCACACTCCACTTATCGGTCGCCTGCTGACTAGCTTTAATTAATAATCGCAACCCTTTAGTCGCTACCTTTATCTGTCGTCCGATCATGGGGGGAGCTTGCCAACCTCTTTGTTGCCTCACGGTACTCGCTCATGCCGCGGCTTTCGGCCTGAAGGCGCATCTGGTACTGGCGAAATCCGCTTGCCTGCATTTGCTTGACTGCCTCTTGTTCTGCGCCCTGCCGAACCTCCCGTGGCGTGGCTTGGCTCTTTTTAGCAGATGACTTGTCCCGTTTGCCGGCGCTTTTCTTGGCAACAAAAGCTTTTTGCCGCGCTGGCGGTTCGAAACCGGAAGCTGCCGTTGCGGTGAAGATGCCGACTAGCAGAGCTAAGATTGCTTTCATTTCGTTCCCTTTTCCAAAGGACGGGCCCCGGCTTTTCCCGGGGCCCGTCAGTTATTCAGGTGAGCGCTTTTGCCTTATTGGATCGTTCCGCCGATCACCGCCGGTCCTGCGGTGACGACCGGTTCCGCCGGCTGACCGGGGTCGGTCCAGATGCTGAGGCTCGGCGTGGCGAAACTTGTCACGGGGAGGGCCTCGCAGCCGGTGGTTGCTTTCATGCGTTGTTCGAGTTCCAGCGGTTTGACCAGGTAGTTGACGCCACCGCCGTCGGTGACCGCGGCTCCTGCCGGAATGGAGAACTGCTGGACCCATCGGATCGGGGAGTTCGGTCCCTGCTGCGAGCAATCTGCGTCGGCGCCGGTGTCGGAATTCACACACTTGCCAGGCAGACCATGCAGATCTCCGAAGCCGTTGTACTGCAGGTAGAACTTTGCCGCCTGATAGCCGGCGCCGGTGTGGCTGTACATGACCTGAAGCGGTTGCTGGAAGGTCAGGAAGGTGGAGCCGTTCTTGATCGTGGAGAACTGCTGCCAGGGCTGCGGGCCGGTCTCCCAGGTATAGAAATCGGCCAGGTTCCCCCAAGCTTGCCAGCCGCAGGTCGTCTGTCCGGTTGTGTCGAAGCTGCAGGCGAGGTTGCTGATGTTTGCAGCGATGCTCGGGTCGAACAGCGGACCGGTCTGCAGGCCGTTGGGATAGGCCTGCGCGTCGCTTGTCGTCACGGCTGCGCCGCTTTGACTGTTCAGGGTAAGAGTCGCAGGATCAAAGGTGTAGTTGTAGAAAAGCGAGGCATCGGGGGCGCTCGCCACGAAGCCTAGCTGCTGGTAGGGGAAGGGTGACTGCTGCGCCACCAGGCTCAGGTCCGGGCAGTTGTTGGTGCAGGCAAGTGTGGCAGGAACCGTCTCGCCAGGCATCACCACCGACCGGGCATAGAGCACCACACTCGTGGCATCGTCCGCCGAGCAGGCAAAGGACTGCAGCGACTGCCCTTGCTGTGCGTTCATGGTGCAGGAAAGGTTGATCTGGACGTCGCCGCCCAGCGAGTTGGCGTAGAAGTTCATGCCGGACCGGTCCATCTGCGCCAGGCTGATGTTCTCAGCGGCGGTCTCCTGCCAGGACTGGCCGTTGCCCCCCTGGACCATGATCGCGTCCTTGACGAAATTGCTGCCGTTCCAGGTCACCCGGTAGTTCGCGGGCGGGTTCCCGTTCTCGAACATACTGAGTGCGACGCCCTTAATGTCTGCCAGGGTGAGCATCTTGCGGGTGTGCTTTACCAGTTTCCCCGGGGCCGTGAAGACGGTGTAGGGGGTGGTGTCGGGTGTGCCGCTGTGACTCTGCTTGTACACCGTGTCGCCGTTGGCGAGTGTCGCTGCCTGGTTGGTCCAAATTCCCCAGAACCCGACATAGCCGTTGCCACTGACCCCGTTTTTGGTGAAGCTGATGGGGAAGCCCGAATCCCTTTGTATGCGAGCACCGCTGGTGGCATCGTAGAGGCCGTAGCGCCAGGCGGAACTGTTAAAGTCGTTGCGGTTCAGGCATTTGTCGTTAGTGCCGCGCACCCTGTGAAAAAGGTTCGCATCGTAAGCGATGTTCATCGGCTCTGCGATGTTGCTGTTGGTAATTGTGCCTGAACCGGTGGAGCCGTCCGCTGAGCGCGACAGTGCGGCCGCTGTTGTGCCCCCGCCGTTGCCGGCATCCTGCTCGACGAATTTCAGCAGCACCTTGTTGTCCTGGGCCGCCTCGGTGAGCATGGCGCCTTTGAAAACGGGGGAACCTGCCGGTACACCGCTACTTGCCGCGTATCCGGCAAAGTTCAAGTTGAACAGGCCAATGGGATTGGTGCTGCTGGCGCCGGCCGTTATGGTGGCATCTGCATAAATAATCTTTTCTTGCGAATTTTCCGTCTCGTGTATCCATATCTTGAGAATTTCGGGAGAGTTTGCGTCGGCGCGCGTCGCGAGAACGGTCCAAGAGGCGTAGTCGGGGGCGTTGCCCCCCTGGCCCTGGGAGTCTCCTTGGCTTTCACCACAGAGCTTGGTATCTATGAGCGCTTTGTATGCCCCTTTGTTGACCATCTCCGTGTGTTTCGTCTGCGCGATCATGCAGAGGATCTCGTTCGGCATGTTGAATGCTTCAATGGACCGGTCATTGACGTAGACAAAGGTCCTGTCTTTTGTGTAGTCGGAATCAGCCGGAACGTTCGCGGCCATTTTGCTCACGGCCTTGCCGGCCGATTGGTCAGGCTTGGCATCGACGACACTGACCTTGTCTGCGATGGCAAGTCCTGTTACCGTACCGCCACCTGTGCCACTGTCAGTGCTGCCGCCACCGCCGCCGCAGCCCGATGTCGCTAAAGCGACAAGCGGCAGCAGTGCTGCAAGAGCTCTCATAAGCCTTTTTTGCATGGAGTACCTCCCTCTTGATGAGTGTCATCCGGTCCGCCTGCTGTCACAGGGGCATCATTTGTCTTTTCTCTTTGAGATCACGCTCCTTCAGTTTCCACAAACCTTCCAATCCGTGTTGACGATATTTGCGTTAAACCAATTATCGACTGCACCAGCGATGTACTTGAGGCTTTTTTGCGCCTCTGCTAGCACATGTAGCTCCCGATTCAGCGGCTTCACATTCCTGACACAGTGATTCGAGATAGTTAAACTGCGACAGGTGGGGCAAAACTAATGCAGTGACATGATTTTCCACCACAGGGGACGCAAGCAACCGTGGCAACGACTCGCTCCGAAGGCGACGTTGCCGAAGCGGCGAAGAGTCAAACGGGTAGTTGACAAGGATACGGGGTCACCTGTATGCTCCATGAGTGCTAAAGCGCAATAATTACGGTTAAGAGGTCACTTAAATGGATATCGACAACAGGGAAGAGATGGAGACTGAAGAGGAAAGTTTTGCCGACATGTTCGAACGCAGCCAGAAGGATTCCGGGCATCTCGCTCCGGGCTCCAAGGTGGAGGCGACGGTCCTTAAGATCACCAAGGACTGGGTCTTTCTTGACACCGGTCGCAAGGGCGAAGGTGTCCTTGATATAAAGGANNCGCAGCTCGAAGAGGCGTACGCCGCCGGGATACCGGTTCAGGGTACCGTCGAGAAAGAGGTCAAGGGTGGCTTTGAGGTGAAGGTCGCCGGCTCGCGCGCCTTTTGCCCCTTCTCCCAGATGGGGCTCAGGAGGGTCGACGACACCGCCGCCCTGATCGGGAAGCAGATGTCGTTCAAGATCAGCGAGTATGCCGAGAACGGCCGCAACATCGTGCTGTCGCACCGTGCGCTGCTTGAGGAGGAACTGGAGCAGCAAAAGGATGCGCTGAAAGAGACCTTGAAAGTGGGAGACCGCGTCGCCGGCAAGGTGACCTCCCTGCGCGATTTCGGCGCCTTTGTCTCCATCGGCTGCGTCGAGGGACTCTTGCCCGTTTCCGAGGTGGCCTGGGCGCGGGTGAATCATGTCAGCGAGGTCCTTGCCGTCGGCCAGGAAGTCGAGGTGGTGGTCAAGGGGATCGACTGGGAAAAGGGACGCATCTCCTTCTCCCTCAAGGACACCCTGGCCGATCCCTGGGAGGAGGCCGCCAGCGCCTTCCCGGAG
>DNRQ01000062.1:0-11031 GCA_003499925.1 Geobacter sp. | reverse complement strand
CAGCGCCGGATCTCTCTGTCGCTCGCTTCGATCAGCCGTGCCGAGCAGGAGCAGACCGAGACCATGGACGCCTACAAGAAGACCGTGGCGGAGGCCCCGAAAGGGATGGGGACTCTGGGCGACCTGCTGAAGGCGAAACTGGCAAAGGGGTAGGGCATTGGAGGAACTGTTTCCTGACCGCGCTTATCTGCTGAAACTGGCACGCACCAGGATGCCTTTTGGCAAGTATGCAGGGACGCTTCTCGTGGATCTGCCGGAGCCGTACCTGGTGTGGCTGCGGCAGCAGGGATTTCCCGAAGGGGAACTCGGCGCCATGCTGCAGTGCATGTACGAGGTGAAGCTAAACGGTCTCGAATACCTGTTCGACCCGTTGCGCCGATCCTGAACCGGGAAGAATCGCCGGTAACAAAGGAAAAGACCCCCTTGCAGCGATGCAAGGGGGTCTTTTCATGTTAGATTCCGGAATGCTAAGCTGTGCCGTCTGTCAGCGCATCCATTCCACCCGTACCATGCGCTGATCGTGGCTCCATTGGTAATGGAGTTCGCCTTTTTGGGACTTGTACACCTCGCGTCCAAGCTTTTGGGCAAGTTTATCCTCGGTCGTGGTGACGGTAATTTGGCCCCCCTCCTCTTTTATTTCCATAATGCGTCCGATCGGGTTCTTCCCACGGGATTTCGCCTCTTGCTGCTTAATGGTGTTCAGTATCTCATCCCTGTGGGAGGCGAGGTACGGCCCGGAGAGGGTGACGACGCCGCCCGGGTTGTGATCTTCGATGCGCTGGCAGGCGGGGCAAAGGACCTCGCAGTTGCTCTCCCCAGGAAGGGTTTCAACTTGCCATCTTTTATTGTGGTAAACAATGCCGCACCCCTTGCATATCGCTCCCTCCGGCAGCCCGCGCTTCGGCAGATACACGTCCAAGCTTCTTACGCTCCGCAGACCCTTTTCTTCCACACCTTCTCTATTGGATACGCGTGCCATGAAAGACCTCCCGGGCAAATTTTAGTATTTTCCCAGTATAGCACCGGATCATAATCCCGCACCGCTCGTCTTGGAAAAGGTACGGCTCAAAATGAGCCATCGGCGCCGGATTGCGCATCATAAAAAAAGGCCCGGTGTTTTTGTACACCGGACCTTTTCCGAAAGTATAGCTGACGCTGAATATGGGATCCTTTACTCATATCCGTCGGTGGGAGACTCAGTAGGCGCGGGGGGCATGCTCTGTACGGACCATGTCACCCGGTGAACCAGGTCGTCTTCCCCTTTTTGAAGCGGTTGTTACGCGCATGACGGATGAGATTATTATAGGCCAATCGGCTTGATCTCCGTAAGCGCCAGCTATTAGCTCCAAAGTGCCGTAAAGATTTATGTGAGTCCACGCTCTTATGTGAAGCATCTCCCCGGAAAACGCTTCAGGCAATTCCTTTCGGGCACTTCTTCTGGATAAGGAATTTCACACCACGTCTGAGACCTGGGAAATCTGAAGTGTAGACAAATCAGGTAACACACGCCACCTCTACCTGTACCCCAGAGCTATTTTCAAAGACCCCTCTGCTATAATTTTAGTGTACGCCCACCCCAAAAAAGAGTCAACAGGTTGAAAATGGGGTAGTATTGGCGGTATGGTCGATTATGCTTAATACAGTTGCCGCCGCCTCTTTTGCCTTGAGTGCCAACGGCCGCTACAGCCGGTACCAAACCACGATTTTGCCGGGCCATCCTCCATCGCGCCGGTTGTGCGCCCATTTCGATATGGTATCATTGAGCTTTTTGGGAGGGGATATGCCGATCGACCGTAAGAGAGAGCTGGAGGCGAGGAAGGAGCGGATGTTGAGTGAGCACCTGATGGCTCGCGGCATCCGCGATGCGGCAGTCCTGAGGGGCATGCGGGAGGTGCCCAGGGAGGCGTTCCTGCCGCCGGGGNNCAGCCCTACATAGTGGCCTACATGATAGAGGCTCTGGAGCTTTTGGGGCAGGAACGGGTGCTGGAGATCGGGACCGGCTCCGGCTACGCTGCCGCTGTGCTGAGCCGGTGCGCGGCTCAGGTGTTCACGGTGGAGCGGATACCCTCTCTCGCGGAGAGTGCCCGCGACAGGTTGCAGGAGCTTGGCTACCAAAACGTGACGGTACACCTGGGAGACGGCACCCTCGGCTGGCGCGAGCACGCACCTTACGATGCCATCGTGGTGACTGCGGGGGCGCCGGATGTGCCCGATGAACTGCTGGAACAGCTGGCGCCCGGGGGGCGGCTGGTGATACCGGTCGGTTCGACGCCGCACCTGCAGGACCTGTTAAGGGTCCGCCGCACTGCCGACGGTGCATTGCGCCGCGAGATGCTCTGCCCGGTACGGTTCGTGCCGCTGATCGGGGAGCAGGGGTGGTGAAGGTGACCGGTGCGCTCTAGGCGGATGCGGCGAGCGGCACCGTCTCCGCGGCCGGGACCTCGTTCAGGGCGGCTAGCAGGGTCTCTTCCCTGACCGAGCTGAACCTGGAGAGTAGCCGCAACAGCGGGGCCGGCAGCGGGGCCGGGATATCGATCTGCTCTTCGGTCGCCGGATGCACCAGCCTCGTGGTAAAGGAGTGCAGCGCGTGGCCGGTGAAACCGGTAAGAGACCTGCCGCCGTAGCGCTTGTCCCCCAGGATCGGGTGACCGATCATCTTGAAGTGCTGCCTGATCTGGTGCATCCTGCCGGTGAGCGGGTAGACCGCCAGCAGTGCCACCCCCCCTCCCTGGAAGAGCCGCAGGTAACGGGTCTGCGACTCCTTGCCGTCAAGCGGCGCGTCGATCATCCCCTGCTTTTGCAGTTTCCCCTCCACCATGGCGAGGTAGAGCTTTCCCAAACCATCTTCCTGCACCATCTTGCCGAACATCCCGGCGGCGACCGCGCTCTTTGCCATGATGATGGCGCCCGAAGTCCCCTTGTCCAGCCGGTTCACCGGCCTCAGCCTGCCGACCCCGTCCCGCTTTTTCAGGAGAGCCTCGGCGAGATCCACCAGGTTTTCCTCCTCCGGGTCCTCGGTGCGGTGCACGGCGAGTCCCGGCACCTTGTTGAAGCAGATGATCCAGCTGTCCTCGAACAGGATGTCCAGCTCAGGGGTCAGGCGGGCCAGGAAGGCGGAGGTCTTGCCGCTCTCCTTGAGGGTGATCTTGTCGGCATGCCTGAGGATCTGCGCCGCATCTGCGGGGGCGCCGTTGACTGTCAGGTGTCCGGAGTTGATGAGCTTCTTCAGGTAGGAGAATTGTGCGCTCGGCAACAGGTTGCGCAGAAAGCTGTCCACGCGCCGGCAATGGTCTTGTGCTTCAATCTGGTAAGTTAACATGGCAGGGAGTATACCCTCATGAGGAGACCGGCGCAAGGGATCATTGCCGGGTGTAGCCCCGGGGCAAGTCAGGGATCGACCCTGCAGGAGCGGCGGCATTCCCGCCCCGGTTATGCCGCGGCTGGCCGCGGCAGGAATGCCGCTCAAGAATAGATGACAAAGGGGCGCATCCTTTTCAGGACGCGCCCCCATGCTTGTGCCAGAAGATGCCGGAAAGTGCGATTATTTCTTGATGTTGTAGAACACCTCATGCCCCCTGAAGATCGCCACTTCGTCCAGCTCGTCCTCGATCCTCAGCAGCTGGTTGTACTTGCAGACGCGGTCGGTGCGGCAGAGCGAACCGGTCTTGATCTGGCCGGCGTTCACCGCGACGGCGAGGTCGGCAAGCGTGGTGTCCTCGGTCTCGCCGGAGCGGTGCGAGATCACGCAGGTGTATCCGGCGCGCTTCGCCATCTCGATGGCGTCGAGGGTCTCGGTCAGGGTGCCGATCTGGTTCAGCTTGATCAGGATCGAGTTGGCGATCCCCTTCTGGATCCCTTCCTTCAGAATGCCGGGGTTGGTCACGAACAGGTCGTCGCCCACGATCTGGATCCGCTTGCCGAGCCGGTCGGTGAGCTTCTTCCAGCCGTCCCAGTCGTTCTCCGCCATGCCGTCCTCGATCGAGATGATCGGGTACTTGTTCACCAGCATCTCGTAGAAGTCGATCAGCTCATCGGCGCTCTTTTTGGGCTGTGCCTCGTTCTCCAGGGTGTAGACGCCGTCCTTGAAGAGCTCCGAGGAGGCAACGTCCAGCGCCAGCAGTATTTCCTCGCCCGGCTTGTAACCCGCCTTGACGATCGCCTGCATGATCACCTCGAGCGCCTCCTCGTTGGACTTGAGGTCGGGGGCGAAGCCACCCTCGTCGCCCACGGCGGTGTTGTAACCCTTCTCCTTGAGCACGCTCTTCAGCGCGTGGAAGATCTCGGCGCCCATCCTGAGGGCCTCCTTGAAATTCGCGGCACCTGCCGGCATGATCATGAACTCCTGGATGTCGACGTTGTTATCGGCGTGCGCCCCGCCGTTGATGATGTTCATCATGGGGAGCGGCAGCTCCTTCGCGTTGCAGCCGCCGATGTACTGGTAAAGCGGCAGCCCCACCTCTTCGGCGGCGGCCTTGGCGACGGCCAGGGAAACCCCGAGGATCGCGTTGGCGCCCAGGCGGCTCTTGAAATCGGTGCCGTCAAGGGCGAGCATCCGCTTGTCGATCCCCACCTGGTCCGTGGCGTCCATGCCGGTGATCTCGTCCGCGATGATGTCATTCACGTTGGAGACCGCCTTCTCCACCCCTTTGCCGAGGTAGCGTCCCTTGTCTCCGTCGCGCAGCTCCAGCGCCTCACGCTCGCCAGTCGATGCCCCGGACGGGACCGCGGCCCTTCCCATGGCACCCGAATCGAGGAAAACCTCGACCTCAAGCGTCGGGTTTCCCCTCGAATCAAGGATCTCTCTGGCGTACACGTCGGTTATCTGGCTCATCTTTCCCCCCTGCTTGCTGAAATTAATAAACAGACGGCGAGGTCTGTTAGTGGAACTCGTGATATATATCATATCTGCCGGTAAATGGAAGCTGTTTTGTAAACTTTTGCTAACATGCCGGCGCGGCGGCAGAACAGTTCGGCAGCTTTTGGTTTAGATTGACAGTAATCGGAGAAAAGGGATATATTGTCTCCTTGCCTGAAACCTGCAGTCTCTGTCCTACGACACGGGAACCATTGACATAATGCCCACCGAAAGCGGCGATAAACAAAAAAAGCAGAAGAGTTCGCTGATACGGCTCTGCGACTGCTGGTTGGAAGCGATCGCCGCGGCGTTCTCCGGCGACAGATACGAAAAGCGCAGCCGCTTCGTGATGCTGCTTCTCACCGCCTTATTCCTCACCCTGCTCATCATCCCGAGCCCGCAGTTCCTCTCCGTGAAGTACCGCGAGGGGGACATCGCCACCTCCGACATCCGCGCCACCCAGGACTACCTGATCGAGGACCTGCTCCTCACCGAGAAGAAGCGGGCCCAAGCGGAAGGGACGGCCCCCTACGTCTACACCCTCGACAGCAACGCCAACCTCGAAATCGTGCGCCGCTTCGAGGAGGCACTCGACCTGCTCCACAACGCGGAGGTGGGGAAGGTGGGAAAGTCGGCGGTCGCCGCAGCTCTGGCGGTCGAGGTCTCGCCCCACGAATTTGCGGCGCTGTCCAGGGTGAGGCAGGAGCGGGGCTTCCTCGCCGACCTCGGGCGGCAGCTGGCGCCCTTCTACCGGCAACACATCGTGGCGGACCGGGAGAATTTCGCAGCCGACCGGCGTCACGGCATCCTGGTGATGGATGCGGGGACCAGGCAGGAGGTGGCGGGGGGTGACTTCTCCTCCTGCATCGACCTGGCGACTGCCAGGCGCTCCCTTGCCTCGCTGCAGCTGACCCAAGGGGCGGCGCCCCGGGATCTGGAGATCCTCAAGGGGGTGCTGCAGCGGATGATCTCGCCCAACCTCACCTTCGACAGGGACGGCACCGACAACAAGAAGGGGGAGGCGCGTGCCGCCGTGCGCCCGGTGCTCTTCAAGATGAAGCGCGGGGAGATGATCGTCCGGGTCGGGGAGCGGGTCAGCTCCGAGCAGGTGCTGAAGCTTCAGAAGATCTTCAAGACCAAGAGCCTCACCCCGGTGGTCACCGGTATCGGCATCTTCGGGCTGGTCCTCGTGCTCTGCTATGCGCCCTACCGGTTCGGCCGCAAGAACATCAGGAAATTCAACCCGACCAACAAGGACATCCTGCTGCTCTCCCTTTTGACCGTGACCAACTTCGCCGTGCTGAAGCTGGTCTTCTCCGTCTCCACGGCCTTGGGGGGGCTCTTCCCCTCGATCGACACGGCGAACTACTTCTACCTGTTCCCCTTCGCGGCAAGCGCCATCATCGTGAGGATCATCCTCAACTCGGAGGTGGCGCTGGTCTACTGCGCGGCCTGCGCCCCGCTGGTCGGCATCATGCTGAACAACTCCCTGCAGGTCGTGATCTACGCCCTTTTGGGGGGGGTCGTGGGAGCCCACGGCGTGCGCCAGTGCAAGGAGCGGGGCATCATCTACCTGGCCGGCCTCAAGGTGAGCGTGGTGAACATGGCGGTGGCGCTTTGCTTCAGCATCTACGCCGACAGCTCCTTTTCCCTGCAGACCATCTACTGCGTGGTCTTCGCCCTTTTGGGGGGGATCATAAACGCGGTCTACGTCTCCGGCACCGTCCCGCTGGTGGAGGCGCTGTTCCACTACACCACCGACGTGAAGCTCCTGGAGCTTGCCAATCTCAACTCGCCGCTTCTGCGCGAGCTGATGGTCCGGGCCCCCGGAACCTATCACCACAGCGTGCTGGTGGGGAACATGGTCGAGGCCGGCGCCGAGGCGATCAACGCCAATCCGCTCCTGGCCAGGGTCGCCGCCTACTACCACGACGTCGGGAAGTTGAAGAAGCCGCACTACTTCATAGAGAACATCCGGGACGGCGAGAACCGGCACGACAAGCTCTCCCCGAGCATGAGCGCGCTGATCCTGATCTCGCACATGAAGGAGGGGGTGGAGCTGGCACGGGAACACCGGATCGGGCTCCCCATCATCGAGATCATCCGCCAGTCCCACGGCACCTCGCTGATCAGCTTCTTCTACCTGAAGGCCAAGGGGCTCGAGGTCCCCGGGTCGCCGCCGGTGGAGGAGCGGGACTTCCGCTATCCCGGCCCCAAGCCGCAGACCCGGGAGGCGGGGCTCGTGCTCCTGGCGGACTGCGTCGAGGCCGCCTCGCGCACCCTGGCCGACCCGACCCCGGCCCGGATCCAGGGGATGGTGCAAAAGATCATCAACAGCATCTTCATCGACGGCCAGCTCGACGAGTGCGAGCTGACCCTCAAGAACCTGCACGAGATAGCGAAAAGCTTCAACCAGATACTCTCCGGGATCTACCACCAGCGGATCGACTACCCGGAGCCGGCTTACAAGGAGAAATGCATTGGCAAGAAGTGCCCAGAGGATTGCGATAGCGAATCGGCAAAGGCGGATGGCGGTCGGGACGACGGCGTTGCGAAGGGTGGCGCAGAGGATCTTAGACGTCTTGGGATGTCCTGAGGCGGAACTCTCGGTGACCATCGTGGGGGACCGCTCGATCCGGACCCTGAACCGCGACTACCTGGGGCGGGACAAGGCGACCAACGTGATCTCCTTCGCCATGCAGGAGGGGGAATTCGGCACGCTCAACCCGGAGCTTCTGGGCGACGTGGTGATTTCGGCGGACACCGCCGCGCGCGAGGCGGAGGAGGCGGGAGAGAGCTTCCTGAGCCGTCTCTACTTCCT
The DNA here is from genome assembly GCA_003499925.1 of Geobacter sp. Taxonomy (GTDB): domain Bacteria; phylum Desulfobacterota; class Desulfuromonadia; order Geobacterales; family Geobacteraceae; genus Geomonas. Next base: position 3,355 of record DNRQ01000062.1, on the reverse strand, counting down.
GCTGCTGCACGGCATCCTGCACATCACCGGCTACGACCACGAAAGAAGCGGCGAGGCGGAGGCGGCGCGGATGGAGGCCCGGGAGCGGGAAATCTTCGCCCAGCTTCAGGAGGAGGGTCTTGTCTGAGCGCCGGTTGCTTCAGGCGGCGCTTTCCTGCCGTGAAAGAGGTCTGAGGTGAAGCCGACCCGCTTCATAGACTCGGTGAACTGCGCCATAGAGGGGATACTCTATACGGCGCGCACCCAGAAGCACATGCGGCACCATTTCCTGGCCGCCCTCGTGATCCTCGTCGCCGCGCTGCTGTTGCGGGTCTCCCCGGTCGAGTTCATGCTCCTCTCCCTGGCCATCTCCTTTGTCCTTTTCGCCGAGCTTCTGAACACGGCGATCGAGGTGGTGGTCGACATGATCTCCCCCGAATTTCACCCGCTGGCCAAGGTGGCCAAGGATGTGGCTGCGGGTGCCGTCCTGGTCGCGGCCTTCGGGACCATGATCATGGGCTACCTGGTGCTCGCGAAGTACCTTTTCCCGGTTCAAAGGAGGGCGCTCGGCATGGTAGGAACCAGCTCGGAGATGGGAACGGTGGTCTCCGTGATCCTGGTGCTCATCGTGGTCATCATGCTGAAGGCGGTCACCGGCAGAGGCACCCCTCTCAAGGGGGGGGTCCCCAGCGGCCACACGGCGGTCTCCTTTTCCATCGCAACCTCCGTCTCGCTCAACACCCAGGAACCGCTGATCTCGTTTTTGAGCTTCATCCTCGCCGGAATGGTGAGCCAGTCCAGGCTGTTGCTGCGCATCCACAGCGTGCGCGAGATCATCTTCGGCGCGCTGACCGGGACCGTCTTGACCATTGCAGTGACGCTGCTGTTCAGGTACATGCCCTGAAACGACGCTAGCTGCCCTGAAACGACAACCTTAACCGAAAGTACCAAACACCACATTAACGGAGGGGATGAACCCTTGGACGAGGAGAACGGACGAAAGGGGCCGGGGCTGATAGAGGCTTTTGGCAGGCTCCTGTACGGCAAGAGGCGGGTAACCGAGGCGGAGATCCAGGAGGTCATGGATGCCGGCGAGGAGGAGGGGCTGATCAACGAGGAGGAGAATGCGATGATCCGCTCCATCCTCGCCCTGGGAGACTCCATGGTGCGGGAGATCATGCTGCCGCGCATGGAGATGGCCTGCGTCTCCATCGAGGACGAGGTGAGCCAGGTGGTCGAGGCGATCATCGCCTGCGGCCATTCCCGGCTCCCGGTCTACGAGGGTACCATCGACAACATCATCGGGCTCATCTACGCCAAGGATCTCCTGAAGTACTGGGGGGAGCCCGATTCGGCCATCGAGCTGCGCAAGCTGATCCGTGCCCCCTTCTTCGTCCCGGAAACCAAGAACCTCGAGGAGCTCCTGCACGACTTCAAGAAGCGGCGCGTCCATATGGCGGTGGTGATCGACGAGTACGGCGGCACCGCGGGGCTGGTCACCATCGAGGATCTCCTGGAGCAGATCGTGGGCGATATCCAGGACGAATACGATCTGGAGACGGAGAGGTTCTTCGTCGAGCCGGACGGCTCCATCGTGGCGGACGGCAGGCTCCCTATCGAGGATCTTGAGGAGCATTTCGGCATCGTCGTGGAGCGGGACAAGTTCGAGACCGTGGGGGGGCTGATTTTCCATCTCACCGGCCGGATCCCGTCGGCCGGCGAGGTGATCGAAAGCGACTCGCTGGTGCTGACCGTGCTGGAGGCGGACGAGCGGCGCATAGCCCAAGTGCGCGTGGTCAGGCGCGAGCGTCGGTCGCAGCATAGGGAGCAGGAAGCCACGTGAGGAGATTGACAGCGGTTTTCGGCGATCCGGTGCTGCCGCGCTACCTGCTGGCGCTTCTCTCCGGCGCCCTGCTGGCACTCTCCTTTCCGAACCCCGGCATCTCCCCGCTGGCCTGGTTCGCCTTCGTGCCGCTTTTCGCCGCCGCGGCCGGCGTGCCGGAAAAACTCGCGTTCAAGCTCGGTTTCGCTGCCGGATGCACCGCCTATCTGGGGCTGCTCTACTGGGTGAACATCGTCATGATCAGTTACGGCAAGCTGCACTGGTCCGTGAGCGGCACCCTGTACCTGACGCTTGCCGGCTATCTCGCGCTCTACCCGGGGCTGGTGCTCTGGCTGATGCGGCGCGGGGAAGGGAGGGGGATCGCGGCCATCTGCTCCTTTCCGCTCCTTTGGGTGGGGGGCGAACTGATCCGCTCCTACCTCCTTACCGGCTTTCCCTGGGCGAATCTCGGCTATTCGCAGTACCGCACCCTGCCGCTGATTCAGATCAGCGACCTCACCGGGGTCTACGGCGTCAGTTTCCTGGTCGCCTTCGCCAACGTGGTGTTTTACCGGGTCTGGATCTCATTGCGGCAAAATGAGGCACCCTATCCGGTGCGCGGTTTTCTGGCGCTCCTCGTGCTTTTAGCCGCAACCCTTGGTTACGGCTTCAGCGCGCTGAAAACTCCGGAGCAGGGCCCCCTGCAGCGGGTGCTGCTGGTGCAGGGCAATATCCCGCAGGACGTGAAGTGGGACCCGGCGTTCCAGGAATCGACCGTGGCGACCTACGAGAGGCTGTCGCGCAAGGGGTGCCGCTCCCCGGGGACCCTGGTGGTCTGGCCCGAGAGCGCGCTCCCTTTTTACCTGGAGGGGGAGCCCGCCTATGCGGCGCGGGTGAAAGCGCTGGCAGTCGAGCTGCAGAGCTGCCTGGTCACCGGGAGTCCGGCCCTTGAGAGGGAAGGGGACCTGGTGCGCTACCTGAACAGCGCCTTCCTGATCACCCCCAAAGGGGCGGTGTCCGGCAGGAGCGACAAGCTGCACCTGGTGCCGTTTGGCGAATACGTGCCGCTTGCCGCGCTGTTCCCCTTCGTGAACAAGCTCGTTGCCGGCATCGGGGATTTCTCCCCCGGCAAAAGCGCCGTGCCGCTCGAGACCACGGGGGGGAAGATCGGCGTCCTGGTCTGCTTCGAGGGGATCTTTCCGGAGGTCGCCCGCGCCTATGTCCGGGCGGGGGCCGGAGTGCTGGTGAATATCACCAACGACGCCTGGTTCGGGAAATCTTCCGCCCCCTACCAGCATCTGTGCATGACCGTATTCCGTGCCGTAGAGAACAGGGTCCCGCTGGTGCGCGCGGCGAACACCGGGATCTCCTCGGTGATANNGGAGGCGACCCTGGGAGCCCAGGTGAGACGTGGCGAGGGGGGAAGTTTCTACACCCGCCACGGCGATCTCTTCGCGCTCGGCTGTCTGGGGGCCAGCGCGCTGATCGGGGGCTGCTGTTTCCGGAGGCGGAAAGCCTGAAGCGTCGAAACAAATCTCCCTCCCCTTCAAGGGG
>DNRQ01000101.1 GCA_003499925.1 Geobacter sp. | reverse complement strand
CATGTTCGGGAAGCCGCCCACATCCTCCCATAGCGATCTGGCGTTTATGCCATCCTTTACGAACTCTCGGTACTGCTTGCATGCTGATTTTCGATTGCTGCCGAACTGCTGAATGACCCAATCTATGGTCAGGCAAGCAGCAGGAGTGGTCAACCCGCAAGTTCCCCGATAACTGCTCCACTGCCTTGCTTTGGATCAGTGACCATTTTTGCCCTTGCAGGATTTAGAACCGGCAGAGGGAGGCGCGTGGTGACGCCTATGCCGATGCTGGCGGTCGTGATCAAGTTCAAGCGGAGCGACCTGATCAGCCTGCTGCGCGACGGTGACAGCGTTCCGGTGCAGGTGACTGGGAAGGTGGGTTCCATGCTGTTTGAAGGATTAGATGTGATTTCAGGGTGATTAAATAAAAGAAAAATAGAGTCGGATCTCCGATGACCCAAAAAGAGGGTCGGGTTTTTACCCGGCCCTCTTCGTATTTCATTTGTCGAAGTCTTCAGTCGAGTTGCCCCGGCGGATGGTAGAGGGTCAGGGTGCGGACCATGCCACGAGAGAACTGCTGCCGCTCCGTGGAAGATCCCTCACCCGCCCTCCGGGCACCCTCTCCCGGAAGGAGATGGTTTACTGAACATAGGCGCTGATCGGTAAGTTAATGGCAGTGCCGCCCCCTCCACTTCAAGGGTGGGGATGGGGGAAGGCCGGCGCAAAAGAGAGTCCCCTCCCCCTCCGGGCCTCCCCTTGAAGGGGGAGGGAGTGTAGCAGCCTCCCCATTGAACGAGGCGGGAGTTTAACAGCGGCGGGCTCCGGCCGATCTCCTGCCGCTCTCCGCTCTCTGGATCAGTCGGAGAGGCCGGAGTCGTCTTCCACCGGCAGGCGTCCGGTTCGCTCAACGTAGGCGAGTTGCGCGACCTTTTTCAGGATGTTCTCACTGCAGAAGGTCCATATGCGGTAGCTTTCCAGGCAGAGGATGGTGAAGCCGGCACCGAAGACAGCCCAGTAATTGTCGGGGAGCGCCTCTGCGAAGTAGTAAAAGAGATAGAAGACCAGAAGATAGCCGACGTGGCAGAAACTGCTGCTGTGCCTGAGTCCCGCCATCATGCGGGAGAGACTCAGGATGATCGCGGAAAAGGTGTACAGGATGAGCACCAGACTGATCACCATGGGGGTCGGGGGAGCACCCAGGGACGCCACGATCTCCTGCGCGGGGGGAAGGAACCAGAAGTCACGCCAGGCGATGGTGCTGACCATGAGAAACAGAGAAAGCGCCCACAGACCCCGGTTGGAGAATCGTCTGAGACGCTTTATCTCGTCGGTGAGCCCCCGGCGAAGCGAAGCACGCGGGTCGCTTGCGGCATCGTCCAGGGCCTCCGTTTCATTGTTGCCCGTTTGCTCCATTCACCACTCGTGCCCTGGATCCGGTTGAACTGCCGTTACTTGTTCCGGCATGCGGAAACACCATCCACTGTCTTTGCCGACTGCCGCTCAATCTCGTTTAATTTAATTCTAATAAAATAGTAGGATTTGGCGATCTTGTCAAGCTCATAAGGGAGGTCGGTCGGATGCGACAGAGTACTGTTGCGCTCGCTTCGTTCAGTGTATTCCTGCAGTTTCTGCATCGGCACCAGCACGATCATCTTCAGCAGTGTTATCACGCCTGCTATGGTCAGCACCAGTGTCAGTAGGGAGAAAATGAGCATCTCCATCCGTATGGAGGCAAGCGAGGCGAGCGTTGCCTCCCGGGAAAGGCCGATGTCGAGGGTGCCCAGGATCTTCTGGCTGGCTGGGTGTACATGGCAGGCGGCGTTGGCGCATTCCGGCTCGTTGTAGATCGGCGTCATGATCGCCATGACCTCGGTCCCCGCGCTGTTCTTGAAGGTTCTCGCCTTCTGCATGTTGCCGACGCTGGTCTTGGCGTCGGCCTTCTCATGGCAGACCACGCAACCTTCGGTCTTCTTGTCCACCTGCCGGTTCACCTCTTCCGGCTTCGACGAGAAGGCGACCACCCCCTTCTTGTTGAAGATCCGTACGTGCTCGACCCCCTTTTGCTCGCTGATGTTCCTGATGATGGTACTGTTCAGTTCGCCGTCCGATTTCATCATGGCATAGCGGGTGGATTTGAGTACGATGCCCGCCAGATTGTTGGCATGTCCGACGGAGTCACGGATGACGACGTTCTTGATGGCGGCGTAGAGCAAAACGAAGCAGACCACCAGAAAACCGGTTACCACGATCCCAACGGGAACCAAAGCCCTACCTGCGATTTTATCGAACATGGCACCATCTCCCAAAGTTTTGCACATTGCCGACCCGGCCGGAGCCGAAAGTCAATCGAGCCGATCGTCGGTTGTGCCGGACTTCTGCTCTCTCCCCCCTTGGAAAAAGGGGGGGCGGGGGGGATTTTACCCGGGCTATACAGCCGTGCCGTTGGCACCCGGGTAGAAATCCCCCTGAATCCCCCTGGTCCTCCCGGCCCGAAAGGCGTCGGCGGGACTTTTTCCAGGGGGGACCTTCTGCCGCACCCGTCTGCCTTATCTGCTTCAGTCGATCTTGGTCATGCTGCTGTAAGAGGCCAGCGGGGCCGTGCTTGCGTGGGCCATGGCCTTGCTGCGGACCGCTTCTGCTTCGTGGACCAGCGCCGGTTCCTCCTGCGCCTTCCAGCGGTACAGGATGGGGAGCCGGTACAGGATGAACCGGTACACCACGATGTAGATGGCGAAGATGGTGATGCTGATCAGCACCTCGCGCCAGGGCGGGATCTCCCGGTGCGGGAGCTTCCAGTTGAAGGTGATGATGGCGGTGTTGACCCGGTTCAGCACGACCCCGAAGACGGTCACGAAGGCGCCGGCACGGACGATCAGCATGTTCTTCTTGTGCACGCCGTAGGTCATCAGGGCAAGCGGCAGCATGAAACCGAGCATGATCTCGACCATGAACCACTGACCCCAGCCGCTGTCGATGTAGCTCCATTTGTTGTCATGTGCTATGGCGATCAGCTTGATGGTGATGTAGGTGGCAAGACCCATGCAGGCCCCCTTGGCAAGGGAGATGGTGATCTTGTCCAGGTTGGCGTGGAATCTCCCGTCGCCGCGCCAGGTCATGGTCTTGGCGGCTATGGTGCTGACCGCGATCACCATGCAGAGGCCGCCGGGGAGCGAGGAGACGAAGAAATGCAGCCACTGGAACGACGAGGAGTACCAGAGCGGGTGCACCTTGCCGGGGGCGTAGGTGAAGAGCGCGCCCAGGGCGCCCTGGTGCAGGGTTGAAAGGATGATCCCCGATACGGTGAGCCCGAGGGTTATCCTGCGCACGCCGCGCTTGCCGGCGGGAAAGCCGATCCACTCGAAGAACGCGGTGGAGACCTCCAGTATCTGGACCGACAGATAGGTGGAGACGTGCCAGGCGACCAGGAACAGCACCGCCGCGGGGCCGAAGGAGACCACCATGGGGTAGGGGAGGCGCCAGGGCTGCCCCAGGTCGGCCAGAAGGTAGACGACCGCGAAGAAGTAACCGAGCAGGCCGTTCAAAAGCGCCAGCCTCTCGATCGGCTCCAGGTCGTGGCGCCCGAAGATCTCGCAGGCGGTCCCCAGCTGGAACCCCGAGGAGGAGAGCGGCACCATGGCGAAGAGGCCGAAACCGAGGAAGAGCCCCCAGGGGTAGTCGTTGGAGCCGCTGGTGGCCCAGGCGAGCCCGAAGACGAAGCGCCCCAGCAGGATCGGGATCCCGATGGCGAAGATCACCGCCAGGATCCAGTTGAAAGGGTTGCGGAAGGCCTGCAGCAGGTACTGACTCGGTGTCAGGCCAAGGAGGAGCTTGTTGACCAGGCTCCGCTTCTCACCGTTTTCCAGCTGTGGTGAATCGACTATCTCCAGACCTTGCTTGATCATTGTTTTCATGGTTAATGATCCTCCTGCTTGGATTCTGTGTGCTCCCCGTGATCGTCGTGCTTCCCTTTGGACAGCAGGTGGATTCCGGAGAAGAGTGCCGGCCAGATTGACAGGACCATCGGGACCATCCCCAGGAACTCCTTGACGTTGGAGATGATCGGTTCGTTGCCGAGCGTGGTGTCGAAGCCGATCTTGTCGAAGGAGGTTCTGGAAAGGTAGAGCCAGCTGGTGCCCCCCAGCTCCTTCTCGCCGTATACGTGGTCGTAATAGCGGTCGGGGCTGAGACGGATCCGCTCATGGGCGAGCTTGATCAGGTCGGCGCGGTGTCCGAAGGTGAGCGCCTCCTGCGGGCAGATGTCGACGCATGCCGGCGGCTTGCCGATCTTCAGGCGCGTGTCGTAGCAGAGGATGCACTTCTTGACGATCGGGTTCAGGACGCTCTCGTAAGAGTACCCCGGCACGTTGAACGGGCAGGCGATCATGCAGTTGCGGCAGCCGACGCAGACCTTGGAATTGTAAATGACCGCGCCTTCCTTGGTCTTGGTGTAGGCGTTGACGAAGCAGGAGGTGAGACAGGCGGGCTCGTTGCAATGGTTGCACTGTATCTTGCGGTAGACAGGGCCCCCCGGCTGTTTCTTTTCATACTCGTTGACCACCGTGTACGCCTTGGAGTCCGGACGGCGCTCTTCCTCGAACACCGATCTGTCCTGAAAGGAGGTTTCCGGTTCCGGCAGTTTCTGTTCCTTGTTGCAGGCAGCCTCGCAGCTGCGGCATCCGATGCAGCGTGTGGTGTCGACCAGGACACCCATCGCCTCGGGATATCCCTCAAACGAACCAGCCGCCCATCCCTTGTTGGTCTTGCCGAGCGATATGGTTGCCCCACCTATAATGCACGCCTTTAGGAAATTTCTACGTTTCATCAGCGCTCTCCTTCAATCATGATGACCTACTATCGAATGGGTGCGGCTTTAATGCCCTTTTTTGTGCGACTTGACGGCCACCTTGTCGGAATTGTAGAAGGCGTCCCCGGCCTTGCTGCGCGGGTGGCAATCCTGGCATCCGGTGGGACCCGCTCCCTGCTTGGTGTGGCAGCCGATGCAGCTTTGGTGCATCGCCCCCTTGAGCCCCATCTTGTCCAGATGAAAGCGCTGCTTTTCGGCGCGCTTTTCAGCAAGCGCCTCCGGGGAAAACGGGGTGTTGGTGTGGCATCCCTTGCAGGAGACCACGGCCGTCGGGCTGCTGTTGGCGTGGCACTTGACGCACTCCGGATCGAGCACCATGGTGCCGGTGGTATGGTGGTGGCAGTCGGAGCATTCCCTGATGGTCTGGATATGCTTGGCGTGGTTGAATTCAAACGGCTGGAACAGCTTGCCGTTGGCGTTGAGGGTGATGGAGTCCGGGGCCGACATGCACGAGGCTGCCATCGGGTAGGACGCCGACATGGACAATAAAAGCGCGCCGAATATCAAAGGTTTGTAAGAGGGCATGACATGTTCTCCTGCCTATGTGGGGAAACGCTTCGAGTCGTTTCCCCACTCTTGAGATGATGCTGCTGGAAAAGGATTCGTAGATGGGTTCTGCGCCCGGTCCGTCAGTGGCCCGCGTCGGCCTTCTGTTCATGGTCGCGCTTGTGCAGGTAGCGGTAGAACATCGGGAAGCCGATGAAGAAGGCTACGCAGATGAGATACTCGACCCCTTTGATGTACTGATAGTAGTCGACCAGGGTGAAGACTTCCTTGATCTGTCCTATGGCGCCCAGTGATTCTTCGATCATGACCTTGACTCCTTTCTAGATTGGATTTCTGAACGGCTGATGCCGTCGGTTAGTGGATCTTGGCGCGCGACGGTGCCTTTTCGTGCTCCTTGCTCACCCCTTTCAGCATCCCGTACAGCGTCATCATGGCGGGGATCAGCTGCACCACGAGAACCAGGGCGCAAAAGCCCAGGAAGATCACGATCCCCAGTTTGCTGACGAAGACCTTGCTGGTGGATGAGGCGTAGGCGTTGGCAGTTGCCATGAGAAAGACGATTGCAGTATTTGCCGCGGTCTGGAGTTTCGTTTTCATGGTGTTCCTCCTTGGATACTGTTGATGTTGTCGTCGATGGTTTCGGATTTATCTCTGGGCCGGGGCCGGCTAGGCCCAACCTGTGGTCTGCCCGTTCATGCCGGCTGCAGCCGGACGCTTTCGAAGGCGCACTGGACCGCCTGGCGTATCTCCTCGCGGTCCTCGGCGTTCACCGGTTTGAGCGCGTGGTAGAAAATACCCTCGCTCCTGAGTTTTCTGATCAGCGGCAGCGACGTGTCCGCGGCTATCAGGATGATGGTCAGTTTGCGGTTGCACTGCTTGAGAAGCGGGATAAGTTCGGCGGCCGTCAACTCGTCGAATTTAGTACCGAGCAGCACTACCTGCGCAGTTTTCTTCAGAATTCCCGAGAGAGCGCTTTCCACCGAGTTGGTGACGATCACGTTGTAGCCAAACTCGATGAACATCGAAGCCATCTGCTTTCGGCAATCCATGTCTTCATCCACGATGAGCAGTCCTTGCATAGCTTTACCCTCATACAGCGTGAAACGATGATTTCACCGGCCCGGCACCCCGACCTGCAGCTTGCAGCCGCCCGGGGCGGTCCCTGTCTGTTTACCGGCGGTGGCCATACCGTTCCCCGCTCGTGAATTGCAGTCGGTCACAGGCCGGTCCTGCCGTCTCGAACCGTCTCTTTGCCGGACTTGCCGGCATCCGAGGAAAAGATCCCTTTGAGCATCCCCAGAAAGAGGGTCATCCCCGGCAGGAACTGAAAGAGCACGACCAGGACCGCGAAGGCGATGAAGAAGGTTGCCAGAAGTCCCATTCCCTCCGGTTTTGCCCCACCCGCCGAGGCAAGGGCCTGTGTGCCGGTGATGGTCAGCGACAGTATTGTTGCGGATATCAGTTTCATGATTGTCTCCTTTCCGCCCGCAGATTTCGATCCCCGTGCAGCCTGATCGAGGTTGGTGATCATCATGTAGCATGGAGCGTGCCATCGCCGCGTCCTGGCTGCAAGTTGCCGGAATTGCAGCGTTAAAATCTTCGGTGCGCTGCCGTCGCCGCGTATTTCGCCCGTTAATGTATAGTGCCGATATACATGCCGGTTCCGGTGCGGCTCGGGGAAAACCGCATAAATTTCTAATTTGCCAGTAATAACAATGGTTACGGGTCCAAACGCGGGTGTATGGATATGGCATACACCTTTGCGCCGCGCGCTGATCCGGGCCTGCGCCCCGGGCCTCCCGTGCCACGTCAACAGGGGCTTCGGCGGGGAGGTGAGGGCATTTTCATGTCTTTTTGTTGACATCACATTCCCTCTGGTGATATTGATAGCAACATGACAGTGGTCGGTTTTCGTGCCTGTGTCTGATACGGGGGCAAGTTGAGGAATTTGTGCTGCCCCGGCTGAAATCTGCAGTCAAACATGGTGGGGCTATGAATATTTTAGTGGTCGATGATGAATCTGTTATCAGAGAGGGGCTCACCCGCATTCTGGAAGGGGATGCCTTTGCCGTCGAAACGGCCAAGAACGGACACGCGGCTATTGAGTTGCTGCAGCAAAAAGAGTTCGACCTGATAATTACCGATCTGAAGATGCCGGGGATGAACGGGTTTGAAGTTCTCAATGCGGTCAAGATACTGCAGCCGGAAGCGCCGGTGATAATGATCACCGGTTTTGCCACCGTCGAAACGGCGGTCGAGGCGATGAAAAGCGGCACCGTCGATTACATCGTCAAGCCGTTCACCCCGGATCAGATCCTGGAAAAGGTGCATCGCGCGCTGGAGCAGAAAAATCCGTCGGTCGAGGATATCTATATAAGAAATGAGGTCGACTGCCATCACGGCTTTGACCAGTTCATCGGGGAAAGCCGCGAGATGCAGAAGATCTACCGCCGGATCATCCAGGTTGCCGCCACCGACTCGACGGTGCTCATCACGGGGGAAAGCGGGACGGGGAAGGAACTGGCGGCGCGGGCCATCCACAAGAACAGTCCCAGGAGGGATCACCCCTTCGTGGCCGTGGACTGCACGGCACTGGCCGAAAACCTGCTGGAGAGCGAGCTGTTCGGGCATGTGAAGGGTTCCTTCACCGGTGCCATGCAGACCAAGATGGGTCTGCTCATGGTGGCAGACGGAGGAACCCTGTTCCTGGACGAGGTCTCCAACATCAGCCTGTCGACGCAGGCCAAGCTTTTGCGGGTCCTGCAGGAGCGCCAGGTGACGCCGATCGGAGGGACCCAGCCGGTCTCCTTCAACATCCACCTGGTGGCGGCCAGCAACCGGAATCTGAAGACCATGATCGCGGAGGGGAAGTTCAGGGAGGACCTCTTCTTCCGGCTCAACATCATCCCGCTGGAACTGCCGCCTCTGCGGGAGCGCAAGGGGGACATCCCGCTGCTGATCCGCCATTTCATCAACAAGTTCATCGACGAGGTCGGCAAGGACCTGCGCGGCATCTCGCCTGAGGCGATGCAGTTTCTGGAGAACTACTCCTACCCGGGGAACGTGAGGGAACTGGTCAACACCATCGAGCGCGCCGTGGTCCTTGCGGAAGGGGACATCATCCAGAAGGAGAACCTGGAGCTTTGCGACGCGGCCGAGCCCCCCTCGGCTTTCGACGGCTACATCCCCACCAGCGCCGAGTCCCTCAAGGAGATGAAGCGCCACATCCGTGACCGCTCCGTGGAGAACGTCGAGAAGGCGTTCGTCATGAACGCGCTGAAGCGGAGCAATTGGAACATCTCCCGTGCCGCTGAGGAGACCGGGATGCTGCGCCCGAACTTCCAGACCATGCTCAAGCGGCTCGGCATCTCGGTGAAGGACTATTTCGAGAAATAGGCCTCCCGATGCTCTCCCCCGGTAAACGCCGGCTCCGGCCCGTTACGGCTGGAGCCGGCAGCGGGACCCTGTTTTTCCCCCCATCTATCCCCCTGCCGATCCCGGGCGATCCACCCATATATCTAATGCAGCCCGTATATCCGATGGCGCACCCAAAACGCTCGACCACTTAACGTTTCCTGATTAGCCCCCAACCCGCCTGAAGCACGTTTTGTCGGAGAGGAACTTTACCTAGCTGCAACGCTCCTGATACCTGATCCCCCTCTTTGACAAAGGGGGACAGGGGGGATTTGCCTTTGAAGATCCTCAGAAGCCGCCCACGCCGCCGGGGGCGGCCCTGTATCAAAAGGTAACTACTACTTCCGCAAGCAGTCTTCCCCCCTCCCTAACCCTCCCCCTCCGGGGGAGGGGATTCCAGACGCAAAGAGGGCGCCCAATTGCTTGGGCGCCCTCTTTTATTGCTATGCAGAC
>DNRQ01000016.1 GCA_003499925.1 Geobacter sp. | reverse complement strand
CCCACTGCGCAAACACCCCCTCTCCCTTGATGGGAGAGGGTTGGGGAGAGGGTGAAAAGCTGGCATGAGCCTCACCCTCCCCCCGGCCCCACTCCCATTAAGTTAAGGGAATGAGAGGTAGGGTGGGCCGTGCCCACCACAACCGCATCCTGATGGTGGGCACGGCCCACCCTACATGATTCACGGAATCACCGCTTAACTTAACGGCAGTGGGGGCTGGGGGAGGGTGAGGATCACGGATTCCTTATCACGACACGACCCTTCGCCGGCCAATCGTTATGGCCTCCGTCAATGACGTGGAACCTCGACCCCGGCTTGCTGTCAGCCAGAGCCTTCGAGTGCGACATCGGTATGATGGAATCGTCACGAGCCCCGAAAATTTCCAATGGCCCTCGGTACCCCTTGAGAGCGTCTATGTTATTCCAGTTGTCCCATAGCAACAGGCCGGCCGGAACGAAGGGAAAATGACGGGCTGCGACACGGGAAAGTTTGTCGAAGGGCGCAATCAGCACGATCTTGTCGGGAGGATGCGGATTGGCCGCCAGCACCGTTGCGGGGCCGCTTCCGATCGACTCCGCCACGACACAGACCGGCGTCTTCGGGAACCTCAACCGGAGCAATTCATAGGCCTGCTTTGCCGCGGCGTTGAGGGCTTTCATGGATGGAGAGCCGGATCGCTCCCCGTAACCTGGATACTCCAGGATGAAGACCGAATCCCGGCTGGAAAACGAGGAGAGGGCGTAGGCCCGATCGCTGGCCTGGCCGCCGTTTCCGTGCATCATCAACCAAACATTGACCGGAGACGCCACTTCACGGGCGTAACCGATCAGCCGGCCGTCGTGCCGCCATTCGGAAAGTCCATTGCTGTCGTGATGATGGGTGGGATAATACAAAAGCTTGCGCTGGAATACGATGTATGCCAGGACGAATATCAGGAAGGCGATTGTGAACAGGAATAGGATGCGCATCATCGGCCTACTCACTCTCCTCCGGTCTGCCCCTCCGTTGATGGGAGGGGGCGGGCAGGAGGGTGCTTGTTCCTCGTTCCCAAGCTCCAGCTTGGGAACGTGATAGCGGCAAAGCTCCAGCTTTGCATCTTGGCGAAGCCAAGCTTCGCGCAGCCTTACGTTCCCAAGCTGGAGCTTGGGAACGAGTTTGGAGTTCTGCCTGGAGCTTGGGAACGAGATGTCTTGCAGATGGTAGAGCGCAGAGCATTGAAAGCCTCGGGCATAAGTAACGCTATGAGCGCAGAACAGTTAAGCAAGACAGTCACCCAGAAAACGAGTTGAAACGACTTTTTCTTCGACTTGTGGCGCAGCAGCGTTTGCGCAATCAACGCGCCGGGCCAGCCACCTATCAGGCCCAGCAGCTGCAAGGTACTCTCTTTTGTTCTCCACCGGTCCTTCTGCGCCGCCGACTTGTCAAGCGCATAGGCCGCGAATGCCACCGTGCTGGCGCCCAGGTAAAGGGCAAGCACAAGGGGAGGCAGCTTTCCGGCGAAGGCCGAACAAGCGACAAAAACAACAAAGACAATGGCGATGGCAAGCGATATCAACCTGTCAACTCAGTCACAGAGACTGAAAGGACCTGCCGGATCGCTTCAACATCGTCCGATCTCTCTTTGCGAATCGCTATCTTCATGATTCCATCCCCCTCCGGCTAATTCTACTTTGTCAGATTACAGCACAACGCCGTCATCCTCCCCCAATCCCCCTCCCCCCATCCCCCTCCCAGCCTCNNCCTTGAAGGGGGAGGAGCCTTAAAATCCCCTCCCCTTCAAGGGGAGGGTTAGGGTGGGGATGGGGGCAAGGTGGTAATGTGACAAAGTAGAACTAACGGCGTCCCGCTTTATCTACCATGTCAGCAAGGGCGACGCACCTCCTGCTTGAGGTGGACATACCAGTATGCCGAGGCCACGAAGAATACACCGCCCAAGATGTTGCCGATAGTTACCGGCAGTAGGTTTCCCATGAAGAAGGTGGTCCAGTTGAGGCCGGGGATTTCGCGACCCAGTTCGTCCGACAATAGGAGGCCGGTCGGGATGAAGTACATGTTGGCAATGGAATGCTCGAAGCCGCTGGCGACGAAGGCCATGATTGGGACGTAGCAGGCAAGCATCTTGCCGGTCACGTCGCGGGCCGCAGTAGCCATGAAAACCGCCAGGCAGACCAGCCAGTTGCAAAGGACCCCACGCACCAGCGCGACCATGAACGGGAGTTGGCATTTGGCCGCTGCGATCCTCAGAGAGTGTTCGGCCATTTCGCCGTTCATCCAGAGCTTGGACTCAAACATCAGCCCGGCGAAGAAAAGCGATCCGGCCAGGTTGCCGAGGAGGACGATGGTCCAGTTCTCCAGGAGTTTTCCCCAGCTGATTTCACCCTCCAGGGCCGAGCTGGTCAAGAGACTGTTGCCGGTGAACAGTTCCGCGCCGCAGATTACCACCAGCATGAGGCCGAGGGAGAAAACGCTGCCGCCGAGCAGGGCGGCGATCCCCTTGCCGACGAAGGTCGCCGCGTCCTGGGTTAACACCGTTGCCAGCTGCGCGCCGAAGGCGATGTAGAAACCTGCCAGAAGGCTCAGCACAAGGGTCCGCAGACGGGACTGTGTCAGCACACGCTTGCCGTTTTCGACGATCGTCCTCACAGTTTCTGCCGGTGTCAGATAACGCTTTTCCATCGTTCTCCCAATCGATTCGGTGATGTCGGCTTGAGAAATCCAGCCTGTTGCCTCAGTTTAAGTTTGACGAGCACCGCCTCCGACCCCATCGCCCAACCCCTTCCTCTCACTGTTCCTTCTGACGATCTCTCAACTTGCGGCTCACCATCAGCTGGCAGACGATGTCGAGGACCACGACGCTGGTAACGACGAGAAGCAACAAGGACTTCTGGTTAAAGAAGGCAAGGCAGTTGAAGAACATGTACAGCGCCACAACCCCCGCCAGGAGTTTGCGCACCCCTTGTATCGCCCACTCGATACCGGCCTCGTCGGCTGCGCCAAGACGGGCCAGGGTCGGTGCCGCATGGTATCCTATCGTGGCGTCGATGAAGGTTAGAAAGATGTTGCTGATAAAGAGGTACGGGAGGTATGCGTCCATAAAGCTCCAAAAATATCGTTGCTACCCGGAAGCGGTCTGTGAACCGGGGGATTCCCTTCGGGATATTACGGGCTTTGCCAATGGATTTCAATAAATATTCTCACCTGACGAGAGGGCTCCGGGGCCACGTCCCGCGTTGTGATATAGACAGGATCATCTATAGTTAGACAGTCCGGCCTCAGGGCGGCATGGCATCGCCGAGCCGACGGGAAGCGGCCGAAAGCACCGGCACCAGAGCGGGATGACCGATGCCGTGCTCAGCCGCGAGCGGCAGCGGGCCAGCAGCCTGATCCATTTATAAACTCTCGACTATTCCAGCTCAAAGGACGCGAGGCACATGACAGGGATGCTGCAGAACACGCTGCACCAACGAGGATGGATAATATTCGGCGTCACGGTAGTGATACTGCTGGCTGTCGATCTGGTTATGCACAGAGGCGGAGAGGGAACCTCGAAAAAAAGCTCCTATATCTGGTCCGGCATCTGGATCGCGGCTGGACTTCTCTTCGGCGTCGCCGTTTTTGTCATGCTGGGAGCGGAACGCGCCGAGGAGTACCTGGCGGCCTACCTCATGGAGAAGAGCCTCAGCCTCGACAATCTGTTCGTATTCCTGATCATCTTCCGCTCCCTCTCGATCCCGCAGCAACATCAGCACAAGGTCCTGTTTTGGGGCATCCTCGGCGCGCTGCTGTTCCGGGCCATCTTCATCTTTGCCGGTATCGCGGCGATCAACCGCTTTGCCTGGCTGAGCATCCTTTTCGGGATGCTGCTCCTTTACACGGCCTATCGCGCGGCCCGGGAAGACCCTGCCACCAAATCGGAAAACAGCGTGGTCAAATGGCTGTCCCGATTCCTGCCGGTCACGGAAGATACCGAGGGGGGACACTGGTTGCTGCGCCGGGACGGTAAAAGGTACATCACCCCGCTGGCCCTTGCCCTGCTGGCTGTGGAACTGACCGATATCATGTTTGCCATCGACTCGGTCCCCGCGGTCTTTGCCGTGAGCCGCGACCCTTTGGTCGTCTACAGTTCCAACATTTTCGCCATCCTTGGCCTGCGCGCCCTCTACACGGCGCTCGAACACAACCTGAGGAATTTTCCCTATCTCCATTACGGACTGGCAGGGGTGCTGGCTTTCGCCGGGGTAAAGCTGATTTTCGAGGAGTGGTTGGCTATTTCTCCCCTGCTCTCGGTAGGGTTGATCATCGCCATCATTTCGGCGTCCATAATCGCCACTCCGCGGGGAAGGAGACCGGTTAAAAACGGTGCTAAGCCGCCGGGCATTTAGCTTGACAAATTAAAGATATCTTTGCATCATTCTTTGCGCCCGCCCCTCATTGCAACAGAACCTCATATTCAAGGAGCGACACCATGAAGAGATCCGTGTATCTTCTGCTGGTTATCTTTGCCTTTGGAATGGCATCAGTCTCTGCAGATGCCGGATGGCTCGAGGACGCCGTCCAAGGAGCTGCAGAAAGGATGGGCGGAAGGGCAGTGGACGAAGCTTCGGACACTGCCTATGAAGGAACCAAGGAAGGGATCAGGAAAGGAGTGGACACGGGAGAAAGGAGAGAAAGGGACGGGGCGGACGCGGAACAGACCGAACAGCCGGCACCGAAGAAAAAGGCGAAAAAGAGTGTGCAGCCAGGCTCCGGGGATCTGGTCGCCTCGGAGGAGATCTACAGCAAATTTGACTTCATTCCGGGGGACAAGGTCATCTTCTTCGACGACTTCAGCGACACCGATGTCGGCGAATTCCCCCGCAAATGGACCCTGACCGGCCCCAAGGGGGACTGGAACAATTCCGTCGAGGTTGTCGACTTCAAGGGGAAGAGGTTCCTGCGCAGCGTTCCGGCCCAGGAGGAATTCGGGCAAAACGGCGCCACGCAGTACATACGCCTGAACTCCAAGGGGGATCTGCCGCAGAAGTTCACCATCGAATTCGATGCCGTGCTCGGCAGCGGGCAGGAAGAGGAGATGGTTCAATACTTCCTCCTCATGACCAACGGCGATAGTTGGCCGGTGAGCGCCATTGCCGAAACAGGCTCGATCCAGGTCACGGCGGAAAAGGGGCAGTCGCAAAATACCGAGACCTCCATCAGGATGAACGACAACAAGGTTCATCACCTGGCTTTCAGCGTCAACGGGACCTTCGTCAAGGCGTACGTCGACCACGTGCGGATCGTCAACGATCCCGACGGCATCAAGAGACCGATCCAGCGGGTCGGGGTCTACATGGGGCCTTTCGGCGGCAAACGCCTGGAGCACATGATGTTCACCAATTTCCGCCTGGCGGAAGGGGGAAAAAGCATCAAGTCCGCCCTCGACACCGACGGCAAGATCGTCACCCACGGGATCCTTTTTGATACCGGCTCCGACCGCATCAGGCCGGAATCCCAGCCTACCCTGAAGATGATCCTGGCGCTTCTGGAGGGGGACCCTGCACTGAAGTTCTCCATCGAAGGGCATACCGACAATCAGGGGGGAAAGGGGGTCAATCAGCCGCTCTCGGAGAAAAGGGGGGCCGCGGTGCAGAAATGGCTGGCGGGGAAAGGTATCGCAGCGGCTCGGCTTGCCTCCAAGGGGTGGGGAGAGTCCAAGCCGATCGATAGCAACAACACTGTGGAAGGGAGGGCCAATAACCGCAGGGTCGAATTCATCAAGATGTAGCGAAGTATCATGATCTGGCAACGCCTCATGATCTGGCAACGCCTCATGATCTGGCAACGCCTCAGGATTTGGCAACGCCTCAGGATTTGGTGATCTTCCGCTATTCAGGCTCCTCCCCCTTC
This sequence comes from Geobacter sp., assembly GCA_003499925.1. GTDB lineage: Bacteria > Desulfobacterota > Desulfuromonadia > Geobacterales > Geobacteraceae > Geomonas. The sequence goes on along the minus strand of DNRQ01000016.1, from coordinate 37,590 downwards.
AAGGGGGAGGTCAGGAGGGGGATGGGGGGGTGCGCCGGTACTCCCCCATCCCCACCCCCACCCTCCCCTTGAAGGGGAGGGAGTTTTTCCAGCGGAAGATTCTTGTTAATCAGGTTCATCAATGTCCCACATCGTTTGCTCGCCAGCCCCCTCATAAATCAACCTGTCTACTGTCTAACAAAGTGCTGACGAAATTTGCGCGGCTGCTGGAAAATCCACAACATTAGCATATACTAAAGCTCATCCCGTCGGGGGAGGACGTAACGGCTTCCCGCTCTCCATCCGCGTCTGCGCCATGCCGATCCACACCCGACTCCCATGGCTGAAAGCCGGCCTGCTAATGATCCTTCCGGATCTTGCATCAGCGCGAGAAGCAACCATGACAAGTGCGACAGATCCGGAAATATCGGCCTCGGAACCTGCAGAACAGCAGACTTTTATAGACCGGTTCCATGAACTGTCCTCACGGGACGAGGACGCCAGCATCACCCTCACCAACATCTACAAGGAGATACCCATAACCCACCGTGCCAGCATCGGTGAGATAAGGGGTCACCACCTGGAGCTTAACACCTGCGAACTGCAGCTGGCCGCCATCAGCCAATGTAAAGAGGTTTACATCTGTTCACCGCACCTCGACGCGCCGATCCTCGGGCGGCTGAACAGCATGGACATCCGGCGCGGCGCGGTACAACTTCACAACTTCACCCATGCCGAGTTGCAGGAAACAAGACGCAAGACGGTCCGGGTTCGCTTCAAGAGACCGATCCAGATCATGTTGCACTGCGAAACCGACAAGATCTCGGGCGTCATCCATGACATATCCCTGGGAGGCTGCTGCATCAACACGCTTGTTCGCAAGGAACTGGGGGAAAATAGCGACATTCAGGTCGAGCTCAAGCTGATAGATCAAACGACCGGTCAGATGAGCTGCACGCGTATTCCAAGCGACATCGTCCACATCTCCGGCGCCACGCCGCCGTTCAAGGTTGCACTGAGTTTCCGTCACACCCAGCAAAGCGAGCAGTTCCTCTCCGTCTTCATCTACCAGCGGCAGCTTGAGATTCTGAAGGAGTTGCGCGAGACACTATAGTCCCTCCCCCCTCCCTTCATGAACCGGGGGCGCGTCTTATCCCCCTCCCAGTCCTCCACCTACCCTACCCTTTGGTTCCAGACTCACGCACCTTCCCTTCAAAGCCTGCGGCTGCGGCGGTCACAGCGGCACCATCATCTCTGAACCCACATCGTCACAAGGGAAAGAAAAGGCGTGATGTAAACCACAAGTCATGGTAGCCTTTCGAAAACCCGACTTGCGACGATCCTCCGCACACAGCGCAAGCACCCCCTCCCCCTTGATGGGGGAGGGCTGGGGAGCACTGCCATTAAGTTANNCCTATTTCCCTTAACTTAATGGCAGTGGTGTGGGGGTGGGGGTGTACATGCCCATGGAGTCAACCGGAGGGAATCATGGCACTGGCAACGCTCACCTGCCCGCACTGCGGGTTTTTTAAGGACCTCGACGAAAATCTGCTCCCCCCTGCGGGAACCACGGTAACCTGCCCCAAGTGCCGGGGGCAATTCCCGCTTCAAGTCGGTGACCCGCCGGCCGCGCCGCAACCGCCGCAACCGCCGCAAACCTCCGATTCCGTTATGCCGCCGTCTCCGGAACCATATCCCCACCCTTCTTCCACCCAAGCCGCCGCTTCGGAACGCCGCCGGACGCTCACCTTCAGCTTTACCGGAAACGCCCGGGAATATTTCGGCATCTGGATCGTGAACACCCTGCTCCGCGTCGTCACTTTCGGGATCTACTCCCCATGGGCCAAGGTGAGGAAGCGGCGCTACTTTTACGGCAACACGCTCCTAGACGACGCCAGCTTCGACTATCTGGCCGATCCGCTTGCCATCCTGAAAGGGTGGTTCATCGCCGGAGGTTTCTTCGGCCTCTACTCCCTCGCCTCCCAGACGAGCCCAATTGCCTCCATGGTAATGATGCTCGCCTTCTTCGGTCTTTACCCCTGGGTGATCGTGCGTTCCCGAATCTTCAACCTGCGCAACTCCTCCCACCGGAACATCCGCTTTTCCTTCAGGGCGGATTACCGCGAGGCGTACCAGGTTTACCTCTGGTGGTCGTTGCTCGTGCCGCTCACCCTGGGCATACTCGCGCCCTACGTCGCGTACCGGCAGAAACGGTTCCTGGTGGAGAACAGCGCGTACGGGACTACCCTGTTCCGGTTCGATGCCAATCCGAAACAGTTTTACCGGGCGTTCCTCCCCATGTTCCTGCTGGTGCCGCTTATGCTGGCAGCAACCGGGGGAATCTTCCTGCTCCCGAAAGGAGAGTGGAATCACCTGCTAGGTTTTGCCCCGCTCGTCATGATGCTCGCCATCTACCTGGTCGCGGGGCTCTACCTGCCGACCGTACTCACCAATCTCACCTGGAGCGCCACGAGCATCGGCGGGCACCGTTTCCAAAGCACGCTCCGGGTCCGGGATCTGGCCTGGATCCACCTTTCCAGTGCCGTGGCCGTCCTCTGCACCCTGGGGCTGCTCGCCCCGTGGGCCGCGGTTCGCCTGGCGCGATATCGCCTGGACAAGCTGACCCTCTCCGGCATCGGTCGGCTCGATTCGATCATTGCCGCCGAGAACGAGGCAATGGGGGCGACCGGAGAGGAGTTGGGCGACATGCTCGGCTTCGACTTGGGCCTATGATCTCCACGCACGGTTTCTGGTTCGACGGGAAGGTCTCGCAACGACGGGAGGTGACCATCAGCTGCGGCGCAGGCGCGGTGGTCCAGGTATCGGGCGACGCCGTCGACGTCTCTGCATCGTTGCGGGATCTTCGCATCGATCCCTCTCTCGGGAGCGCGCGCCGGATGATCCGGTTTCCCGACGGCGCAGCAGCCGAGACGGCGGATCACGAATTCCTCGATGAACTGCAGCGGCTGCAGGGCAGGGGCTGCTTCTTCCGGGCCGTGCACAGGTGGGAAAGCAGCTTCCTGCGGGCATTCTGCGCGCTCCTCCTCATGCTCCTCATCGGCTTCGGTTTTGTCAGGTATGCCGTTCCGTACCTGGCGACCAAGGCAGCCTTTGCCCTCCCCGCCAGCACCGAAGAATTCCTGGGGCGCGAGACGCTGCAGGTCCTCGACAGGATCGTGCTGGAACCGAGCAAGCTTCCCAAGGAGCGGCGGGGGGAGCTGGCTGCGCTGTTTGCGACGATGACGGCGAGGTACCCCGAACGGCGCGGCTGGCGACTGGAGTTTCGGTCCGGTGACGCGGTAGGTGCCAATGCGTTTGCCTTGCCGGCGGGCATCGTCATCGTCACCGACCGGCTGGTGGAACTAGCTAAAAGCGATGAGGAAATCGCCGGAGTGCTGGCGCACGAGATCGGCCACGTCAATCGCCGGCACGCCTTGCGTCACCTGATGCAGAATTCCGCCACCGCCCTGCTCATCGCCACCGTCACCGGCGACATCACCTCGGTCACCTCCCTTTCGGCGACCCTCCCCACGGTGCTGATCAATGCCAAATATTCCCGGGATTTCGAGCTTGAGGCGGACGACGCGGCCGTCGCATACCTGAAAGGAAAGGGAATAGCGGTGCAGACATACGCCGACATGCTGACCCGGCTTGGCGAGGACCACAAGGAAAAGGAAAAGGAAAAGGAAAAGGAAAAGGAAAAGGAAAAGGAGAAGGAGAAGGAGAAGGAGAAGCCGGGAGGCGCAAAAACGGCTTCAAGTTTCGGTGAGCTTTTCGCCGACCACCCACTGATCCAGGAGCGGGTAAAGCGGGTGCTTGAGAGGGGGAAGGAGTGAGTGGTGAACATCACCGGATGCGTGCCGGTGCGGCAGACGAGATGCCGGACCACCGTGTTTAATAGTGATAGCGAGCTTGAAGAAAATCGATCCGGTCGTCGCGGACCAGGTATACAAGGCGATGCTCCTGCGTCAGACGACGGGACCAGACGCCCGGAGAGAGATATTTGAGCGGTTCAGGCTTGCCAATTCCTGTAAAGGGATCGCGCATGACGGCCTCGATCAGGTGGAACGCACGCAGCGCAGTTTTACGTTCGACCTCGACCCAGTAGCGAAGGTCTTCCCGGAATTCCGGATGGAAGACGGCTTCTCTACCCTTATTTCTCAAGACCTACTTCCTTCTGGAGTTGTTCCGGGGTCGAAGGTTCTCCCTCAAGTTTCAGGGCGCGTCCCAGAGAGGCAAAAAGGCGTTGCGCGTTCTTTGGGGAGCGCATGAGATGAGCGGTCTCGACCAGACTTTCCAACTCATCGGCGGCGATCATGGCTACACTTTCACCACTGCGGCGATCGATGATGACGATCTCTCGATTTTCGGTCACTTGATCGCACAACCCGGCAAAATTGGCCCGAGCATTTGTATAGGTGGTCTTCAGCATGTTTTTCCTCCGGCATGACTGGTACAGGAAAACAGTACAGCATCACCATGCTATTATCAACACGAATCCTCAGGATTCCAATATGCTCAAAGCCGGCGGAGCGTGTGTGGCAAGGCTGCGCTGGAACGGGCGCTGGCAAACCCTGGTCAGTCCGCCGATTTCTCGATCTCACGAAGAAGGCGCCCCCCTCCCCCTCCGGGGGAAGAAGAACAAAAAGAATCCTGATTAGTACTGATCTTCCGCTATTCAAGTTCCTCCCCCTTCAAGGGGGAGGTCAGGAGGGGGATGGGGTGTTTTGTACCTGGAGTACCCCCATCCCCACCCCGACCCTCCCCTTGAAGGGGAGGGAGTTTTATCAGCGGAAGATTCGTACTAGTCAGAAAAAGAATTGCTCCATTAAAACCTCTTGACACACCACTGGCCTTGGATTTATTTTGAAGCCTTTCAAATGTGTATACGTCAGGACACCGGCATCTAAACTTCGATCAAATCCAGTAACCGCCGGCTCGATCGGTAGAGAAATATCCTCCCAACACGCCTCCAGAACCCGCAGTTTGCGACATAGCTACCACCGTCGTGAAATTTCGAGAGGACGACATGGCAAGCCCGCTGATGTCCAGAATACTTTCGCTTTCCATCAGGGCCCAGATGTTTCTGATGGCACTGATTGTGGCCCTGCCGGCAGCGGGGATCATCATATATTCGGGTGTCAGCTTGCGGCAGGCTGCCATCGAGTCAGCCATCGGGGAAGCCCGCAAGATCGGCGACAGCATCGTCCACGACCAGCGCCATGCGGCTGACTCGGCGGAACAGCTGATGAGTGCCTTGGCGCAACTGCCGGACATCAGGAATCGCAATGCCGACAGGGCAAGGAACATACTGGCCGACATCCTCAAATTGAACCCCCTGTATCTGAACCTGTCGGTAGCCGACCCCGCGGGCATCGTCTGGGCTTCAGCGGCCAGCGCCAAGCAGGCCTCCATGGCCGACCGGCGCTACTTCAGAAACGCCATGGCCACCGGGCGGCTGTCATCGGGCGAATTCATCGTCAGCAGGATGTCGGCCAAGCCCACCATCAATCTCTGCTATCCCTACAAGGATAAGAACGGGACCATTATCGGCGCCATGATAGTCGGGTTTCGCCTGGAATCCCTAGGCTACGACCAGTCCAGGATCCACTCTCAAAGGTTCCGCTACCTGCTCCTTGACCACAAGGGGATCGTGCTCGGCAGAAGTCCCGGCTCCAACAGCCAGGTCGGGAAAACGGACCGTCCCGAATTGCTCCAGCGCATGCAGGGGCCGTCGGATACGGGGTCGTTTATCGGATTAAGCAGCGATGGCCTGGAATGCTTCATGACCTATCACAAGCTCAGACTCAGGGGGGAGCAGACCCCCTACATGTACATCCGGACGGCAATTCCCGTGGCAACGGTCGTCATGCAGGCGAACGCCCTGCTCATTCACAACCTGCTCCTCTTCGCATCGAGCCTCGCATGCGCCTTCCTCGTCGCCTGGTTCATCGGGAAGCGTTCCATCATAGACCGTGTTGCGGTGTTGCGGGCCGCATCGCGACGCCTGGCCGGGGGGGATCTCCAGGTCAGGGTTGCCGACTGCATCAACGGAGGCGAACTGGGGGAGCTGGGCCGTTCCTTCGACGAGATGGCCCAGCAGCTCGATGCCAGGGAACGAGAACGTGCCGGGGCCGAGATCGCTTTGCGCAAGAGCGAATCCCGCTACCGTTCGCTCTTCGACAACTCCCTGTTCGGGATCGTGGCGATCGGAACCGACAGGAAGTTCGTGCAGGTGAACGGAGCCTTCTGCACCCTGTTGGGCTATCAGGAACAGGAGCTGGTCGGCGTGCTGGATTTTACCGAAGTTACCCACCCCGATGATGCGGCTGCGTGCCTGGAAATACATCGGAGCATGGTGCGCCGCGAGACCGACCGGTACACGCTGGAGAAACGTTATCTGACCAAAACCGGAAAGATCGTACGGGCCGTCTGCTTCGTCGAAGGGATCTTCAGCGAGGAAGGGCGATACGAGGGGAACATCGCCTGCATCCTCGACATAACCGAGCTGAAGGCGAGCGAAGAGCGGATGCGTCTTTATTTCGAGCGTCAGATCGTCGGGATGGCGATAACCTCGCCGGACAGCAAATGGCTGCAAACAAATGCCAAGCTGCAGCAGATGCTGGGCTATACCGGCAAGCAGCTGGCCAAGATGTCCTGGACGGAACTGACGCATCCTGACGATCTGGAGAAAAACAGGACCATGTTCAACCGCATGCTCTCCGGCAGGATTGACAAGTTTGCCGTGGAAAAGCGCTTCATCCGCAAGGATGGCACGGTGCTCTGTGCCTATGTTTCAGTATGTTGCGTCCGCAGGCACGACGGCCTGGTCGACTACGTCCTCGCGCTTTACGATGACATCACGGAACGCAAGCGCGCCGAGGAGAAAATCCGCACGCTCCAGTCAAGCCTGGAGCAGCGGGTGCAGGAGCGCACCGCGCAGCTGCAGGACGCGATCCGTGAACAGGAATCATTCAGCTACTCGGTCTCCCACGACCTGCGCAGCCCGCTGCGCCATATCAACAGTTACCTGGCCATTTTGCAGGAGGAGTTCGAAGAGTGTCTTCCCCATGAGGCAGGCTACTACCTGGAGCGCGCCCGCGCAGGAAGCGTCAAGATGGGAAAGCTGATCGATGACCTGCTGGAACTTTCGCGTGTCAGCCGCTCCAAGCTGGTCAAGGAACCGATCAACTTGAGTGGCCTGGCAGCCGGCATCGTCACCATGCTGCAGGAAACCGATCCCGACCGGGCAGCGGTAATCGAGATCGCGCCGGACCTCAGCGCCATGGGGGATAAGGTCCTCATGGGTCAGGTCCTGGAAAACCTGCTGGGCAACGCCTGGAAGTACTCGGCCCGGCAGGAGTCCGCCCGGGTAGTCTTCGGAGCCACGCAGATCGAGGGGGAAAACACCTTCTTCGTGAGCGACAACGGGGCAGGCTTCGACATGGCGTACCGGGACAAGCTTTTCGGCGCTTTCCAGCGGCTGCACGGCGACGAGTACGACGGCACCGGCATCGGTCTGGCCACGGTCAAGCGCATCATGGAACGCCACGGCGGCACGGTCTGGGCGGAGGGGGAGGTGGGGGCCGGCGCCACCTTTTATTTCAACTTGCCCTGAGGGGGAATTGCCAGCCGCGAACTTCACCCTTTTCTGCGGTAAAAGCCATCGCATCCCGGCCACCTCTCGAAAAACGCCGACGCCGGTGCGGAGAGCTGCTCCTTTCTCCCCACCATGAGCACCCCTCCCGGCCTGAGTGCCTCCCGGAGGCGAAGCGTTGCGGCCAGGAGTCGCTCGCCCCGGTAATAGGTGAACGCCAGGTAGCGGCAGAGCACCAGGTCCATGCCCAGCGGAAGCGGATCGCTCATCAGGTTGCGCCGTTCGAGGCGCACCACTCCCTTCACCTCACCGGCAACACTCCAGAGCCGGTTTTCCCGGGTGAAGAATCGGGCACGACTATCGGGCGGGACCTCGTGCAACGAGCTGCTCTCGTAGCGCGCGGCGGCGGCGCGCTCAAGGCTCGCCTGGTCGATATCGGTGGCAATGAGATCGAGCGCCCTTCCGGGGTGCAGCGGGGCGATGCTCTCCAGCCAGACCATCGCCAGCGTATAAGGCTCCTCACCGCCGCAGCAGCCGGCGCTCCAGGCACGGAACGCCTCGGCCTCCGGTTTCCCCGCGATCACTGCCGGGAGCACCGTCTCCGCAAGGGTGCGCCACTGTTCCCGCTCCCGGAAGAAACGGGTCACCGTTACCCGCATCAGGTCGGCAAGCCCGGGCCTCTCCTCCGGGTGGTAGCGGAGATGGTCGAAGTAGGCCTCGAACCCGTGCAGGCCGAGCTCCCTGATGCGCGCTTCCACCCTGTGGCGGGCCGAGCGGCGCCGGTACTTGCGCCATGCCAGTCCCTGGAGTGGGGCTATTTGCTGGAGAAATCGGTCAAAGGTCACGCTGGTTTCCCTCCATATCGTTTGGGGGCTGGGGGCACTGCCGGTAGGGTGGGCCGTGCCCACCAAAACTGCATTGTGATGGTGGGCACGGCCCACCCTACAGTCTCAAACCCGACTAGCGATGAAAATGAGTACCACACTACACGGAAGCAACCTTCCGTATTTTTCGGCAACTCCTCTCACAAACTGAAGCCGCCATCTCCCCTGACTCCTCCATGGTACGAACCCGGAGTCGAACCGGCCCGCCGGGAACCACAAACTCCGCCGGATTTAATCGCCCCGCCCGCTACCCCCATTAGATTTCTCTGTTAGTATGTACGGTGCGGCTTGGTCTCCTGCGCCATGACAGGGGACGACGGCACGGAAGCGAAGCAAGAGGCGCCATCAAAACACAACGGGAAAGGAGGAGAAAATGGCCGAGGCCAGACGGGTGAAGATTCAGGAGGCACGGAGCAAGGTGCAGGCGGGGGAGGCACTTTTTGTCTGCGCATACGACAGCGAAGAGATGTGCAACGGGCTGCGGCTGGAGGGAGCCATCACCCTGGGGGAACTCAACACCCGGCTCTCGGGCGTTGCCAAGGAGCAGGAGATCATCTTCTACTGCAAATGACCGCAGGAACATACGTCTGCCGGTCGGGCAGCGGAATTCGAGGAGAAGGGTTATCGGCACGTCTCGGCTCTGCAGGGAGGGGTGGAGGCCTGGAAGGAGGCGGGATACCGATAGGCCACGCCATGCCAGGCCGAGCCTGGAGGTCCCTTTGAACTTCAAGACGGTTGAACAGTGGATTTGTCCATAACACGGTGAAAGGAGGCTCACATGAACGCGAAGGGATTGGTCCCCATTGTGGCAGCTCTGCTCATGGCGTCGCTCGTCTCGACCGCTTCCGCCGCCCCCTGGCAAGGGTGGCGCGGCAGCGGCGGCTGGGGAATGGGGAGCGCCTACCAGCGGATCTATGATCCGGCCAAGGTTGAGAGCGTCACCGGAGAGGTCGTCAGTGTAGAAAAGATCACTCCCATGAGGCAGATGAAAAACGGCATCCACCTCCAGCTCAGGACCGAAAAGGAGACGATCCCGGTCCACCTGGGACCCTCCTGGTACATCGAGCGGCTCGATACCCGGATCGAGAAAGGGGACAAAATCGAGGTCAAGGGTTCCCGTGTCATGGTTGCCGGAAAACCGGCGCTTATCGCGGCAGAGGTGAAAAAAGGGGATGCGCTGCTGAAACTGCGCGACGAAAACGGGATCCCCGCCTGGGCAGGCTGGAGAAAGTGAGACCTTTCGGAAGCGCGCTGGAACGGGAAGTGAAGCGGCAGGAGGGAAGGCAAAATATGGCAGTGTATCAGGAGGAGGCGCGTTGGACGCGCCTCCTCCTTTTTTACGCCGGAACATCGGGGCGGGGGAAAAGGCCTCTCAGCTGCCTGTGGCGTCATCCGGCACAGTTACTTCTGGTTATTTTTACCTGAGGTTTTAGCCTTGCGCTGCAAAACCCTCTTCTTGACAACGGATTTCTTCTTGACAACGGATTTCTTCTTGGAAACGGATTTCTTCTTGGAAAGCGATGCTTTCTTCGTCGCCACATGTTTTTTGGGCAAGGCTTCGAGCTTGCTCAAAAGCGCTGCCGGCTCCAACAGATCAGGATCGGCCTTTCGTGCTGCAGCGAATGAGGCTCGGGCCTTTTGCCGGTCGCCTTTTTTCAGGTAGAATTTCCCGAGGGCGTTCAGAGTACGGGCGTGGTCAGGCTTCAGCTCGAGAGCCTTCTGAAACTGGGTCAAGGCACCTTCGGCGTTATTCCTGAAGGCATACATAATACCCAGCCGATACCGGCTGTCGGGGCTCTGCGGATTAAGTGCGGCATCCTGCTCCAGGAGCCGGGTCGTCTCGTCGTAGCGCTTTTTCTTGACGTAGAGCGAAATGAGCCGGTTTCTGGCTTCCGTATTCCTTGAATCGAGCCTCAATACCTCCCGGAAATGCTTCTCTGCCTGATCCGGCATTTTCCTCCTGAGATAGAGGAGCGCGATCCCCCGGTGTGTCTCGATGTTGTCCGCGTCCAGTTCGATAGCCTTGGCATAGGCGCCGGTAGCGGAGTTGTAGCCCCGCGTCCTTTCATACAGGCGGGCCAGTTTGTAATAGCTCAGCGGGTTGGCGCCATGGCGGGCCACCAATGCCTGGTACTCGCCAATCGCCGCCGTAAAATCCCCGCGCAGCGAATAGATTTCCGCCAGCCTCCGGCGGGCATCGCTATTGCCGGCATCAAGCCTGACAGCTTGGGCAAAGCTGCGGATTGCCTCATCAAGGTCCCCTTTTCTCTCGTAGAGGGTGCCGAGATTATAATGTATCCGGCTGGTGCCTTCCTTGCGGCCTACGGCGTCCTCATAAGCGGCAATGGCTTCGCTGTCATGGCCGGCTGCAAGCCGGGCGTCGCCTAGCTTCTCACGGACCCCGGGCGTGTCGGGTTGCTTCAACAGCAGTGCGTCGTATTCGGCTGCCGCCCTGACGGAATTCCCGGCGGCCTCAAAGCTGTCCCCCTTGCTAAGATGATCGCCGGGGCTTATGGCGCGCTCGACCCCTGCCAGGTGATATTCCTTGTCCGCCAGATCCGGTTTCCCCATCAGATCCATTAGCCGAGCCAGGCGAAAATGAATATCCCGGTTCCCTGGACTGCCTGCAGCCGCCCGGTGCAATTGAGCAGCCGCCTTGTCGTAGAGGTTTTCTCCCTGATAAATATCTGCCAGTTCCAGATGCGCCGTTACGTTACCGGGCTCCAGACGAAGCGATTCCAGCAATGCATCGCGCGCCTTGGCCCGCTCCCCGAGGCCCAGGTAACTCCGGGCCATCCCGATCTGCACGGCGGCATCGGCAGCCAGCGCCGGCAGCGCCTGTTGAAAATGATGCAGCGCCAGGGCATGCAGCTCACCCTCCAGGAAAATCCCGGCCAGTGCGCCTGAATAGTGCGGGTCTGCTTTCAGTTTCAGGGCCTCGAACAGTGCAAGTGAGGCCTCTTCACGCGCGCCTCTCTGCAAAAGCAGCAGCCCCAGCCGCCCCCTGGCTTCGGCCAACAACGGCTCCTTTTCGCCGGCTGTGCGGTAGGCCACGATCGCACCCTCCGGGTTCTTGCCGGCCTCAAGGGAAAGCCCTTTCAGGTAATACGCGGCACCGCCATCCGGGCACAGTTTCAGGATGCTCTTCTCGGCCTGGACGCGTTCGACGGGCGGGGAGTGGACCGAAATGGCCTCACCGATAAGTCTCGCCTCGCCGCAGTCGTCTCTGCCGCCGCCCCCCCAGGTAAAAGCGCAGGACAAAAAGGCAAGCAGCGGCATGCCCAGGCGATAGGTCAAGGTATAGGTAGTTGGATTCATAGTTCCTCTTGAGATACGGGGCCGACGACGCGGCCCCGTCCTTCTGATCGTTTGCTTAAGCTGATCGGTGCTGATCCTGCGCTGAGAAAACTCCCTCCCCTGCAAGGGGAGGGTTAAGGGGGAGGAGCTTGAACAGCGGCGGATCGGCGCTAACCCGGTTACTCAATGATGACAAACTCGTCCCGCCGGTTGCCGGCCCAAGCCTTCTCGTCGTGCCCGGGATCGGCCGGTTTTTCCTTGCCGTAGCCGATGGTCGATAAACGCTCGGCGGGGATCCCCAGTGCGGTCAGATACCGCTGCGCCGCCCGGGCACGGCTCTCGCTCAGGGCAAGGTTGTAGTCATCCGAGCCCCGCTCGTCGCAGTGTCCCTCGATACGCAGCTTGCTCGCCGGGTTTTGCTTCAGGGTCTCGAAATTTCCAGTCAGTGTTTGACGGGCTGCGGCGCTCAGCGTCGACGCATCGAAATCGAAGTATATCCTGTCCAACCCCCTCGCTACACCGGGGGTTGCCGTCGGCTCTTTGGGTGGTTGCGGCCTCGCCTGCTCCCCATTGTCGAGGGGCGACGCATTCGCTGCCGTCGCGGCAATCGGCTCGTCCCGGTTCCCGGGCCTCGAAGCCGCGGGGGTGGACGTCGCAGTTTCCGCAGGTTTGGTCACCGACGAGGCCAGGGATGCGTCTTTTTTGACGACATCCTGTTTGGCGCAGCCGCCATACACGAACATCCCTGCGAGAAGAATCGGCATAAGCCGGTTTAGGTTCCTCTTCATCTGTTCTCTCCTTAAGTAATCGATGGATCGATAAAAGGTGCTCCGTGCAGCAGGCACAAGTCTAGAGAGTGCCGGCGCCGCACAGTGGCAAACGGTCTTCTGGATGCATGGCATGTCAGGTCAAAAGGACAGGAGGCGCGCGGGATGAATTGGGAAAGAGGGGAGGGAAACCGGTTACTTGGAATGCAAAGAGGAGACGGGTGCGGTAGGCAACCGCGGCACCGAGTTCAACGGGCGTCGCTGGGATGGCAACGACCTGGACGGTTTTTTTGACCGCCTGCTGACATGGCTTGACCTGCTTCTCAATGAAGGCACGGTGGGTCGGTTTAGGGCGGTGGAGACGTGAAATATCGGGTACCCGCATGCCCATAAAAAGGATGCAGATGGCGGTGACACAGGTAACCGATATTAAGAGGTTTTTGGTACTCAGATTTATTTTGATCATAGATGTGCTTGCCGACGGGTTCTGTAGCAGCCAGGTACTTATAACCTATCCTGGCTAAGAACACAAGCGACCGCGCCCTATCATACGGATTTTCAAGCAATTGTTACCGCAGAGATTGGTTTGATCCGGGACACCGGCTCGCATCGCTTGCCCGGCAGCTGGAGGCAAATCCCCCTACATCCCCCCTTGCCAGAGGGGGAGTTCTATTTGATGCAGACCCGGCGGACCTCGTGGATGTCGGTCAGCCCCTGCAGGCATTTCAGTATCCCATCCTGTTTGAGCGTGGTCATGCCGTCGGCAATGGCCCGCCTTCTGAGCTGGGCAACCTCCGCCTTGTTCTTGATGAGCCCCTTCATCTCCTCGCCGCATTCCAAAAGCTCGTGCAGGCCAAGCCTCCCCTTGTACCCCGAACCGTTGCACTCGGGACATCCCTTGGCCCTGGAGAGGGTGAGTGTTGCCTGCTCCAGCCCCAGTCCCCCGAACTGCTCCGTGCCGTATTCCGCGATGATCTCCTGCAGCTCGCCTCCCTCCGGGCGATAGGTCTCCTTGCACGCGCCGCACAGCCGGCGGGCCAGCCGCTGCGCCAGGATGCAAAGGAGCGCGTCGGAAAAACTGAAGGGATCCATCCCCATGTCGAGAAGCCTGGTGATCGTCTCGGGGGCCGAATTGGTGTGCAGGGTGGAGAACACCAGGTGGCCGGTGAGCGAGGACTCGACCCCGATGGAGGCGGTCTCCTCGTCGCGCATCTCGCCGACCATGATGACGTCGGGATCGGCCCGGAGAAAGGCACGCAGCGCCACGGCGAAGGTGAAGCCGATCTTGCCGTTCACCTGCACCTGGCGCAGCCCCTTCTGGGTGATCTCGATGGGATCTTCCGCGGTCCAGATCTTGGTCTCCGGCACGTTTATGGTGGATACGGCGGAGTGCAGCGTCGTGGTCTTCCCGGAACCGGTCGGCCCCACCACCAGGATCAGGCCGTACGGTTTCTTGATGTTGTCGGTGAAAACCCGCCTGTTGCGCTCGGTGAGCCCCAGGTTGTCAAAGGGGACCGGCTCGCCCGAGGCGAGGATCCTCATCACCACGTCCTCGAGCTGCCCGGCGCTCGGGAGGGTCGCCACCCTCAGTTCGAGGTCCACCGGCCCGAACTTCTTGAAATCGATCTTCCCGTCCTGCGGTTTCCTTCGCTCCGCAATATCCAGCCCCGCCATGATCTTTATCCGCGAGGTGACGGCGTGCTTGTACTTGTACGGGATGCGCTGGTAGACCATGCACCTGCCGTCGATCCTGATGCGCACCTGGACGTCCTCCCGCCCCGGAGCCGGCTCGATATGGATGTCGGAGGCGTGCCTCTCGTGCGCATCGCAGATGATCTTGTTCACCAGCTGAACGATGACGCTGTCCTGCTCGGAGACCCTCTGGACTTCCTGCTCGATGGAGGGATCCTCGCTGGTATCCAGCTGGCTCAGCAGCTCGGAGATGCTCGAGGAGGCTTCCCTGTGCCCGGAGCCGGCCAGCCGGTAGTAATGCTCGATGAAACGCCCGATGTCGTCGCGGAAGGCCCCGAGGAAGCTGATCCTCTTGTACTCCTGGTAGATGAACTTGATCAGGTCCTGCTTGGCCAGGTCGGTCGGGTCCTCCATGGCGACCTGCAGCACGCCGCCGTCGATCTTTACCGGTACCCAGCGCTCCTTCTGCAGACGGTCCGGCTTGATCCTTTTCAGGACGTCGTCGAGCCTGGGGAGCCCCGGATCGAAGCTGATGAAATCGGTGCCGAAGTTGAGGCTCAGGCATTTCGCCATCTCCTCGCGCGAGATGTTGAAGTCGCGCATGAGGAGATGGTCGAGCCCTATGGCGGCTAGATCCGGGTGGACCGATGCCTTCTGGATGTCCGCCTCGTCCAGCCTGTTCTTGTCCAGGAGGTAGTTGTAGCGTGACTTGTTGCGGATGATCTTGGTGGAGGCGGAGAGCCGGAAGATGTTATGGATCGCGATGGAGAGGGAGGTTGCCAGTTCCGAGGCGTAGCTCAGGTCGGTTTCGTCAAAGGCCGAGCCTTCCTTCTTGTTGATGAGCTGCATGACGCCGATCAGCGAGGTGTTGAACTTCATCGGCACGCAGAGCACCTGGCTGGTGTGGAAACCGGTTTTTTTGTCCCAGTTGACGTCGAAGCAGAGATCGGAGCTGATCATCCTCAGCTCATGACTGTCGTAGGCGTTTTTGATATTGAGGATGGATCCCGAAAAAGCGCAGTAGCCGGCAAGGCTGTTATTGTCGATGGCGACCGAGATCTGCTGAATTTCGTTGCCGGACTTGACCTTCGACATCAGGCTCCTGGTCTTCTGATCGACAACATATATGGTCAGCCGCTCAGCCTTGAACAGCTCGGCAATACTGTCCTTCAGCTGGATCAAAATGGTGTTTAGATTACTGGAGGAATGGATCTCGTTGATCTTCTCCATAAACCGTTTCCGGTATTCCAGCTGTCTTTTGAGGAGATCCGTTTCAAGCGTCATTTGTTGGTCCTTCTCAAGCCGGCGCAAGGCCGGAAAATGTAAACGGATAATACTATCTAAAGCGGTACCGGTTCGTCAATCGTCAACATTGTAAATCAAAGGGGAACTCGGGCATCACAGAAGACTAATTAACATACAGTAATGTTAAAACGGGCAGCTTCCCTTAAAGTTTCAAACACAATTTCCGAAAACTATAGTACAAATATTCGGCATTTTATTGCAGTACTTAAGAGCTTTCTGGGACGAGGGAGCCATCCGACAAGCACCCGTAACGAGGCTGAAGCATGAAGGACATCGGTACTGCCACAATCCGCTTCGTCATCGGCTGCGCGGTCACCGCAGTTTTCTGCCTGCTGCTGGTCAGAAACCCGCTCCCGCTGGAGATCACCGAGGCCAAGCTGTACGACTTCCGCCTCCATGCGCGCGGGATCGTTGCGGCGCCCGATACGGTCGTGATAGCGGCCATTGACGAGGAAAGCCTTGCCAGGCTCGGACGCTGGCCCTGGAGCCGGGAGATCATGGCGCGCCTGGTGGACAAACTGGCCCGGGCCGATGCCGCGGTGATCGCCTTCGACGTCATCCTGCCGGAGAGCGAAAAAAACGACCTCCTGCTGAGCCGGGCCATCGACAACGCCGGCAACGTGATCCTCCCCATCGCCTTCGATCTTGAGGGAGAGGGCGCGCCGCTCTCGGACCCGATCCTGGAACAATCGGCGCTGGTCAGCGTGGAGGACGCCGGTCTGTACCGGAGCTTCGCGCCGATCATGTCCCGGGGCGTGCCGACCCTGCCGGTCGGGCCACTCAGGGAAAGCGCCATGTCCCTGGCCCATATCACCATGCTGCCGGACCACTTCGACGGGACCCTGCGCTGGGAGGCGCTGCTGATCGGTCATCAGGGCCTGCTCTACCCGTCGCTGGGGCTGCGCAGCGCCGCCTTCTTCAAAGGAATTCCGCCCGAGCAGCTGAAGGTGCGGGCCACCCGGTCGATCGCTCTCGGCAAGAGCGTGATCCCGACGGACCGCTGGGGGCGCATGCCGATCAACTATTACGGTCCCGGGGGGACCCTGCGCCATATCTCGGTCGCGGACATCCTGGACGACAAGGCGGGTGTCAAGGAATTGGGGAACCGGATCGTCTTCGTCGGCGCTACCGCCATCGGGCTGCTCGACCTCAGGGTGACCCCTTTCACCGCCGTGATGCCGGGGGTCGAGAAGCAGGCGACGGTTGCCGCATCGATCCTGGACAACCGCTTGCTGTCAAGGGCCACCCCGCTCCAGGATCTCTGCTTTCTGCTATCAACCGGGGTGCTGCTGGCGCTCGCCTTGAGCCGCCTGCGGCTGGTCTGGGGCGCCATCGCCGCCCTGGCCGGCATGGTCTGCATCGGCGCCGGCGCAGTGGTGCTTTTCAACCATCTGGGGCTCTGGGTCAACCTCGCCTGCCCGCTCGGCAACGCCATCTGCATGTTCATGTCGGTCACCGCCTGGAACTACGCCTTCGAGGAACGCCACGCCCGAAGGATCCGGGCCATGTTCTCAAGCTATGTCACCACCACCATTGTGAACGAGCTGATCAAGAACCCGGAGCTGGCCCGGCTGGGCGGAGAGAAGCGCGAGATAACGGTGCTGTTTTCGGACATCAGGGGCTTTACCGGGTTCTCCGAGCAGCATGAACCCGAAGAGGTCGTTGCCCTGTTGAACGAGTACCTGGGCGCCATGACCGACGTGATACTGAAATGTGGCGGGACGCTGGACAAGTTCATCGGCGACGCCGTCATGGTGTTCTGGAATGCGCCGATTCTCAGCGAGGACCACGCCGAACGGGCGGTGCGTTGCGCCCTGGAGATGCAGGCAAGGCTCGCGCAGCTGCACGACAAGTGGGACCGGGAAGGAAAGCCGAAACTCTGCTGCGGCATCGGCATCAACACCGGCGAGGTGATCGTCGGCAACATCGGCGCCGACGGCAAGAAGATGGACTACACCGTCATCGGCGATCACGTGAACCTTGCCTCCCGGGTGGAGTCGCTGACCCGCAGCTTCGGGGCCGACATCCTGGTAACCGAGATGACGGTGGCCAAGCTGCGGAGTGCGGTCGATGCGGGGACCCTGCACGGCATGGAGATCAACGGGCTGCGCCGGGTGATCGTCAAGGGGAAGCAGCAGGCGGTCACCCTTTACCGGGTGACCGCCTCCGCCGCGCCGGTCATCATCACGGAGTGCGCAGAACTGGAGCCGCTCAGGCTGACGGAGAAGTAACATCGGAGAGTGAAATCCCCCCGGTCGTCAAAGGAGGGAGTGAGGTTGCAGTGCGATTAGCTGAACGCTGAAACAATCCGCATACAAATTGTCCCCTCCCCCGGAGGGGGAGGGCTAGGGAGGGGGAACCCAGACGGTTCTTCGCAAGAAGCCGCTGTTTCCCCCCTCCCGACCTCCCCCCTCCGGGGGGAGGAGAGTAGGGCAAAGGCCATATAAAGAGTTCAACACCACAGCAAGGAGGATACTTGTGAAGAAACTCATCTCCATCGCCGCACTGCTCCTGGGCGCCTGCATGTTCTGCGGCACCCCTGCCAGGGCGGAGAGTTCATCCCTTGAACAAGGGATCGCCCAGTACCGGGCCGAGAATTTCGAGGAGGCGCTGGTTCTGCTGGAAAAATCCCGCGCAGAACAGCCGGAATCGTCGCTTGCCGCCTTCTACCTGGGAATGGCCCGCAAGCAGGGAGGCGACCTCTCCGGCGCCATCAAGGATCTCACCGACGCGGCGACCTTGAAGCCCCCCGTGCTGGACGCCTATCTGGAACTGGCCGACGCCTGGCATTTCACCGGAGACGACGCCAAAGCCCTCGTGTGGGCGCAACGCTCGGAAGAGGCCGGCGTCAGGCCCGCCCGGAGCGCCTTTCTGAAGGGGATCATCCTGGCGGCCCGGGGGGAGAGCGATGACGCCCTCCGCGCCTTCGAAAAGGCGAAGCAGCTCGATGCAGCGCTCACCCAGTCGGCCGATTTCCAGATCGCCATCGTCATGGCCGGCTCCCGCAAACTTTCCCGCGCCCGCGACGCACTGCGCGCCGTGGTCGCCGCAGACCCCAATTCCGAGATGGCCTCCTACGCCAAGGAGTACGAGCAGTCCTTCACCCGCATCATCGAGAGCCACCGTACCTGGCACCTGGCGCTAGGGCTCAATTACCTCTATGACGACAACGCCATCTCCAACCCGTCCAATGCCGCGGCACAGGCCCAGATCGGCAATCCCACCGGGCAGCGCGACCACGCCTTCCTGGGGACTCTTCGACTGGATTACAGCCCGATGCTCTCGGGGAACGCCATCTTCAACGCGCAGTACCTGCTGCAAAGCACCAAGTACGGCAGCGGCGACAACCCCAGCACCCTGATCAACTCCCTGACGCTGATTCCCGGTTACGCCTTCGGCAGCTCGGCCCTGTCGTTGCCGGTCAACTACAGCCATGTACTGCTCAAGGAGGAGAAGTACCAACAGCTGCTAAGCGCCCGTCCCACCTGGTCCTGGCAGACGGCCCCGCAGCATATCCTGCAGGGGGCGCTCGCCTACTCCCGGCGCGACATGCTGAACGACCCCTTTGTCGCCGAGGAGGAGCGCGACTCCAACATCTTCGGCGCCTCGGCGGGGCACATCTTCAGCTACGGGAAGCTGGGAGGCATGGCAGCACTGCGCTACGACTTCAGCTACGACGCGGCGCAAGGGTCCCACTGGCAAAACCGCGGCCACCGCATCTCGCTAAACGGCGTGGTCCCGCTGGCGGCGACGGTGAAACTGAACCTTTCCGGCGAGGTTTCCCTGCAGGATTACCTGAACGCCAACACCCTCTTCAACGACATCAAGCGCAACGACACCACCTGGTTCGGCACGGCCGGCATCAGTTGGAACCTGACCCCCAATTTCGCCATCAACGCGCAGTACGCCCATACCACAGCTCATTCGAACATCCCGGTGTACGGCTATAGCCGAAACACGTTCAGCACCGGCGTGGAACTCGGTTTTTAGGAGGCCAACATGATCCCCTCAGCATCTCGTCGCTTCAAGTCGTTACTGATATTGCTTTTGCTTCCGCTCATGCTGCTCACCCTGACCGGGGCCGCCCTGGCGGAGGTGGTCGGCAGGCTCAGCCGTGTCGAAGGCGCGGTGGACATCATGCCTGGCGGCCAACTCCCGGCAGTGGCCGCCAGGGAAGGTGGTTCGGTGCAAAAAGGTGACTTCGTCCGCACCAAGAGCAATGCCCGGGCCGAGATCACCTTCAACGACGGCAGCGTGATCAAGATAGCCCAGCGCAGCCGCATCGACGTCGGCGAGTACTCGGCCTCCGATCGCAAGCTCGGGCTGCCGCGCGGCAAGGTGCAGGCGATCGTAGTCCCGGCGGCAGCCGGAAGCGCGCCGCGCAGCTTCGAGATCCGCACCCCCAACGCGATCGCCGGAGTCCGCGGCACCTCGTTCTATGTCTATCACCAGAACAACATCACCGGGGTCGCCGTAACGCAGGGGATCGTGCACACCGCGAACCTCGCCATGCCGTCGAAAGGGGTGACCCTGGTGGCAGGAACCGGCACGACGGTCACCAGGCGAAATGCGCCGACACCGCCAAGGCCCATTTCCGAGAGGGAACTGAACAGCCACCGAGACGACGTCACCCCCGCTTCCACCCAAGGCGCTGCGACCGAAAACGGGGGAGCTGCTTCAGGAGAACCGGGCAACTCGTCCGGGTCGTCCTCCGGCGACTCCTCGGCAACGACGGCAACCACCGCGTCTTCCGCCTCAGAGGAGGGGACCCCGGCATCCGGCACCTTGACCTCGACAGACGGTGCCGGCATACCGTCCTCGACCACCGATAGCTCCACCTTTGACACCAGCGGAACAGACCTTTTAAATCCGGTATATTCAGCTTCGGCGCTGGACGTTTCCCTGGAAGAGGGAGCAAGACCGCTTCCCCATATCGCGGTGGCCTCCCTGGTGCCGACACTTTCGACACTAGATCCGTCAAGCCCGAGCACAACCATCACAGTTACCGACGCAAGAGAGACGGAGATCGATCCCCCGAAGCACGATTCGACGCCCGATCCGGGGCCGACGCCCGACTCAACGCCCGACTCAACGTCTGACCCCACGCCCGATCCGACACCTGAGCCCGATCCGACGCCTGATCCCGATCCTACTCCGGCGGAACCGGCCTTCATCAGTCGATTGCCAGGGGAACTGATGTCGCGTGACGAGATCATCGATCCGAACTCGAACCTGTTGACCATTATCAGCGATTCGGGCTTCGCCGCGACCCTTTCCGGGACCGCATCGCTTTGGACGGGGAGCGCCCAGGCCACCTTGAGCGGGGTTTATCCGGCGCTTCCCCTGCAACAGCCCAACCACTACTGGTTCGGCAGGCTGTTCTCAAACAGCACGGCAAACCACACCACCGCCGACGGAGGCGCCTACTTCGGCTATTTCGGCGGCATGTCGCTTGACGGGACAGGAGCGACTGAAACGATCCTCAACGCACTTTACCTGGATCCGGACGGCAAAATCGGGATCATGCACGGCTCCCTCCCCGGCACGATCACGGCGGGTGCCCTGAGTGGTACCGGCACCCTGACCCTGACGGAGATGACCCCGATCAGCCCCATCGATCCCGGCTCACTGTCGGCCAACTGGTGGGACTCCACAAACGGAAGCACAATAGTCGAGTTGACCGGTCCGGCATTGACCCAGTTCGGAACCGATGGCGTCGCCGGTGCCGGCTTGGAAACTATTCCCGATGGAACCAGTACCAGTACCGCAACAAGTGGCACTGCCGGCCCGACCGCAGCTACCAGCGCGGCCATTGACACTGCTACGGGTCTCATTGATACTGCCACGGGTCTCAATACCGACTTCGGCGGCGCTCGGAATGAGAGCGAAGGATTCATGATGGATGCCAACCTCAACCTCACCAGCAGCATGAGCAACCGGGGCGACGTACTGCGCCTGGGCTACCTGCGTGCCGACCCGAGCTTCGGCATCTGGACCCGGGAATCGTTCGGGACTTACAACGACAGCGCGTCTCAGTTCGTCCTGATCAGCAATGCACAATGGGGAACCCTGAACACCGATTCCAGCTTCAGCACCGACCACTACATCAGGATCGCCTCGGTAGGGGACTGGCAATCAGGCGGCAGTCTCAGCGGAATTGCGGACGGGGTTTGGGGCGAACTGAGCACGGGGAGCATCAAACTGTTAACCGGCACCTTGACCGGCAGTTCCAACCCCGACACCTCATCATTTGGTGCGGTAACGGTCGGATCATTCATCAACCCGTCCCGTTTCCTGGCCGACCCGAGCCTTGCCGCAGAGCTGGGGTTCCCGACCCTCAAAGGCCCGGACAGCTTCACCCTGTCAGGGACCAGTGCCGCAGGGAGCGTCACAATCGGGGATGTCAGTTTCTATAGCCGCAAGGCCAATGACCCCGTTTCCCTCTGGATCGCCCAAAACGTGAGCGGCAGCTATACCGGAGAGCTTCAGCAGCAGAGATTCTCGCTGATGAATGGTGCCACCTCGGGAAGCAGCACCATCCTCGGCACCATGCAGATCTCGAGTGTCAGCCCCGCCACCGGGTCCGGCACCTGGCTTGGCACGATTAGCGCCCTCGGCGAGACCGGCACCTCGTTCAGAAGCGAGTTCGACGGGATCGCGGCCGGCAGCTTCAACGGCACTACCTTCACCGGGACCGCCGCAGGGCTTTCCCATCCCGTCACCTACTTCAACGCCATCAACGGCGGCTCGACGACACAGCTGACCCGCTTCCTCAACGGCGGCGTCTCTTCCTACGGCAGTATCGACGGGATCATGGCCGGCATGTCACTGTGGAGCAGCACGCCGACCCTCACCTCCGATTTCAAGGCGATCGGCTTTTTCACCCCCGACGAGCCGCTCATTGAAACGGACTTCGTGATGAGCGCACCGATCCTGTCCAAAGACCTGCCGAGCGGCACCGCCATGACCGCCGACGGCGGAGCCTACCAGGGCCACCTGGTGGCAGGGGTCAGCACGACAGGAGGCGCTCCCGGCACTCCCGCCATCGACGGCATCATGAACGCCCTCTACATAGCCCCTAACGGCGATGCCGGCGTCCTGCACGGCAACTTCAGCGGCAACATCGATCCGGAGAGCAACCTCTGGATGGCAGACGGCAGCATCTTCCCGGTCATGCTGGCAAACGATACCGGAGGAGTTACGGCGGCAACCCTTAATTCAGGCAACGTCCGCACCATAACCACCCCCTTCTCGACCGGCGGCACCTTTTTCGTTTTCAGCGACACACCGTCACCGCTCGTCTCGGCGCCCGGCGAGTTCACCCGCAGCTTCATCACCTCCACACCCGACTGGGGGATCGGCCAATTCGGGCTGTATGCCGCCTACAGCGCCGCGCCGACCGCCAACACTGCGTGGAGCATGGATTTTGCCATCGTGGATACCTTCCCGGCCAACACCGGCCTGGTGGGGATGATGTCAGGGGACAGCTGGGACCCCGCCACCGGCAAGCTGCGTGCCGATACCCGGGCCGGCTGGCACGATCTCTTAAGCGCGCAGCAGGCGGCAACCCCGATGACCGGCATCTTCATAGGCGAGACCGTCGGCACCTTCAACCCCGTGAGCCTGCAGGCCATGACCTCCGGCATCTGGCTGGAAACCAGCAAGTTCTTGGGACTTGCCGCCACCGTGGAAGGGCAGGCGGCACTGCAGAAGCTGAACATCCCGGCCGTAGAGGTGGGTAAAGCCGACTTCAACGGCAGCAACGGCAACGTCAACGTGACCATCAAGGATCTCAGGTTCTTCGCACCGATAAGCGGTGGACGGCCGCAGGTCTTCGCCACCGACAACATCAACGGCAGCTACTCCGTCCCGTTCCCGACCGGCAGCGTGAACCTGGTCCAGGTGCCGGACATCGGAGTCGCCACCTCCGGCATAGCGCCGACCTTCAGCATCAACCAGTGGGATAGCGCGAACAGCAAGTGGTCCGCCACACTCTCCTACAATGGGAGCACCGGAGTGGTGGCGGGAAACAGCAATATCCAGTTCATGGGGACGGCTGCCGGTCGTACCAGCGGCGGCACGAGCGGCACCTTCACCGGAACCGCAGCCGGAGTGGTGAGATGAATCGGGGCAGGAAAGGGGGGGAGGGGCCTATAGTCCCCTCTCCCCTGGGTGGGAGAGGGCTAGGGAGAGGGGGGAAATCCGCGATTGCAGAGTAACCGGACAAAGCCGGGGTCGTGGAGGAGAGTAGCAACGTCGGCAGCTGCGCTGCGCAAGATCCCCACCCCCTTTTTCTAACGGGGCAGTTACCCTCCTAAAGAAACGGAAGCGGCTTTCCGGTGCGGTAGGCAAGGGCCTGGCAGACGGCGATCAGCTGTCCGTCACCATCGCTCACCCGGATGTCGTAGCTTGCGGTCCGCCTGGTGCTGCTCACCTCGCGCGCCTCGGCGCGCAGCCTTGCCCCGCTCTCCGGGCTTGCCACATAGTTCAGGCTCACGTTGAGCGCCACCGTCACCTGTCCCGCAGTCTGGCAGACCGTCTCGAACGCCTCGTCGATCAGGGAAAAGATCGCTCCGCCATGTGCACGCCCGAACAGGTTGTTCATCGCCGCGGGGTGGTAGGTCATCTCCACCGCGGAAAAGCCCGCTTCAAGTTCCACGAGCTCCATCCCGAGCGTCAGCGCGAAAGGTTCCTTCTGGACCTCCCGGAATATCGCCTCCCTGATCATCTGGTCCACGCTCTCCCCTCCTTTAGCTTCTCATGAAATAAACATCTCGTTCCCAAGCTCCGGCTTTGGCAACGATAACAGAGTTGGTACAAGATGGTCTGAAATAACCTTTTATCACAACAGGTTTATCCGCGGTCGCCCCGACGAGTGCAGCTGTCGGCTCGACGTCAAAGTCGTCATTGAGTCCCGTATACCCCAAGCCATCCCCTTCGGCAATCCCCTTGACCTCCTCGATCAAGAGCGGGATTTCCTCAATACAATCTACGTTACCGCGGGCGGATATGGTTATTCCCATCGCTCAACCTCCTGATGCACAATTCCGACTAAGGTCTGGCTCGGCCACAAGACCCCCGGGGAGTTTTTCCAATCACAGTCACGGGGGACTCCCGTTGCCTTTAAGGTTGAGTCCTGTGAGCAGGCCATCGAAAGTTGAGGTGTAAATTACACTGACATGCAGTGAATGATGTATAATTGTCAGTAGATCTGACAGTCAGGTCAATGCAATTGAGGAGGCAGTTATGAAAAGTACAGTATTTACAGTTGCTCTCATATTCAGCATAGGCGCACTTGGATCTCTGTCTTTTGCGGCCGATCATCTGGTGCGTTTTGACGGCGGGATCGGTGTGGTTCCCGTCTCCAGCTCCGCCGCGCCGGTGAACGACAACGGGACCTTCCAGAACGTGAACCGAAACGACGTGCGTGGCGTAGCGCCCGCGGGCCAGCCTTGGGTAATCGCAAGGCTCAAAGCCGACATAGGGTTCGACGGCACAATACGCGTCCAGGGTGAAGGGCTGCTCCTTTCAGGGGGCAATAACATAGGGACCGCAGGGAACGCAACCGTCTTCGCGACGCTTTTCTGCGACGACATCGAGCACAGCTCCAATCTGGCGGGAGTGCCCCTTGAAGCCAACGGCGACTTCATCATCGATGATCTCCTTACTCCCCTTCCGCCCGCACCGTGCAGCAATCCGGTGCTTCTGATCAGGACCGCAAACGGCGGCCGCTGGTTCGCCGCAGGCATTCCTAAGGACTAGCAGGCCCTCGGGTTACAGGCTAGGCTCTCGTTCAGACAAGAAAGCCGCTATTGCTGGTTATCTGGACCTCCGCAAGAGGTCCTTTTTTTGTGGCGACAAAAAAAGCCAACCTTCTCAAAGGTGGGCTTTTCCTGCAGTGACTAACTACATCAGTGGTTATTCTCTGTCGAATGTCTTGTTTATGGTGTTGGTCAATGCCCTCGCAGCCGACCTCAATTCGTGACAGCTGTTACGAGTCACGGCTGAATCGAGACAACTTTTTATGTTGGCAGGTATTTCACCCCCCTTTACTACCAGGTCAACACCGTCACCCTTTGTGATATGGACAGATCCTGAATAATCCACCTCGAAATCGTCTTTATATACACATCTCATCAATATCACCTCTTTTCCTGCCATCATTATGCCAGATGACAAAACAGTAATCAATACTCTCGCAGGGTACTCTGCCAGAGCAGAGAGGGAGGGCATTCTAGGGGGGCTCATATAAGGTAGTTGAGTTGTTGACCGACTTCTAGTCACTCCAGCCACGAAATCGACAAGTCAACTGAGTCCGTCCCCTTCAATCCTTTCTTCCCCCCGAGCGACATACCCCTTGACGGTGTCCCTTCCCGCATGCTTGGCCTCATACATGGCGAGATCTGCGGCTCGAACCAACTCTTCCCTGTTTGCGGCATCTTCTGGAAAGGAAGCCACGCCGAAACTGGCGGTAACCGGGATGGGCACACCGTCGTCGGAACGAAAGACAGAGTCGTGAAGTCGCCGGCGAAGCTTAGCGGCCATGGCCATGCCCTGTTCCTTCCCGGTATGGGGCAGGATGATGACAAATTCGTCGCCTCCGTAACGGGCCGCCTGGTCGGTTGCCCTGATGTTGCCGGCTATCAGGCGTCCGAGTTCGCTCAGCATGCGGCTGCCGACCAGATGACCGTGGACATCGTTAATCCCCTTAAGCCGATCCAGATCGAGGAACACGACGGACATGTTGGTGCCATATCTGAGGGCGCGACTCAATTCGTCTTCGATAAGGCTGTTAAAATGTCTCGAGTTATAGAGACCAGTAAGGTCGTCGGTGATGACCAACTCGTTGATCCGGTCATAGTTTCGGGCGTTTTCTATGGCGATGGCGGCAAAATCAGCAATGGCGGAGAGGACCGTCATGTCCTGATCGTTGAACGCCAGGTTTTCAAAGCTGTTGATCAGTTCGATGACCCCCACCACTCGATCCTTGATCTTCATGGGAACACAGACGATCGACTGGGTGTTGAACGAGAATTGCAGGTCAAATTGGCTCTGGAACCGGTCATCCCGGCTTACATCCGGGATGAGGAACGGCGCCCCGTTCAAGGCGACCCATCCTGCAATCCCCTCTCCCCTGCGCAACCGGAGTCCCTTGAGCTGTTTGGCTACAGGTGAAACCGCGATCTCGAAGACGAGGTCCCCGGATTCTTTTTCCACGAGCAAAAGGGACCAGGCCTCGGGGCTGATGAGGCGCTCCACCTGTTTCATGATGGTCTCGAGCACGCTGTGGACCTCGAGGCACGAGGTGAGGGCCTTTGCGATCTCGATCAGCGAGAGCATCGCATCACTGCGATCCTCCGGTAGTTTTTTGATATCCTCGGTCCCGTCCTTAGTCATGTTCCCCTCAGATTGAAGTTTGCCGGGGTGCCATCAAAAAAGCGGCGTTGCTAGCTTAGGCGCGAAGCACGTCACAGTGGAAAAGCTGAGGTCAAGCTTGCAATGTTGCAAAGTTCACCTGAAAGTCCCATCGGAGATTGCAACTTTGCAAGCCTGACCCCAGACCACCCCAGACCACCATAGGATGTCCCCCTGGCTTCACTCTGGCTGTTACCATGAGGGGGCTCCTTTCATTCAATTCCCTGTATGGGTTCACTTGCTTTTTGCAGTCACCGAACGTATACTCCCGGCAAGGAGAATGGTCATGGAACGTATCATCAACATTCATGTGGAACGTCTGCCCGAAGGCTATTTCCTGGCGACGTCGGACGAAGTACAGGGTCTGATTGCTCAGGGGAGGACCATCGCCGAGACCATGGAAATCGCCCGTGATGTGGCCCGGCGCCTGCTGGAGGCGCAACGGGAACGGCAACAGGTTGCCTCTGAGCCGGAGTTGGCCGATTCTTTCGATTTGCCCTTGGTGGTCGGTTCCTGATGGGAAGGCTGTCCGGCTTCCGCTACCGTGAGATCGTCAAGCGATTGAAACTGTTCGGGTTCGTGTTCGACCGTCAGGCAGCCGGGAGCCATGAAATCTGGTACTGTGAGGCGGCGGGCCATTACACGACCATTCCCAATCATTCCGGCGACATGCCGGAAGGGACCTTACGCGCCATCCTGCTTCAGGCCGGCATCTCACCTGATGAATTCCTGCAAAGCTGACCTCCCCCCTAACCTGAGCTCACCATCCTTCACATTCCTACAAAGGAATTACTCTCCAGATTTCCCTCCGAGGCTTGACCTCGAACTATCACGTGGTGAACCAGTTCCAGGAGCATCTAGTCGCGCCTGCCTGGGCATTTGTTGCTCCAAAAAGTCGAACCCATTTCCTAAACTTACACAATTTACCAACGCCTGCTTTAACCTCCCGGAAGCGCAACGAGCTATTTAGGCCGAACTCTGACCGGTCCAGACGCCATCTCCAAGCGATAGGCCCATGAATGCGGACTTGGTCGGACGGAACTTAAACAAACTATCAAGCAATGTGTAGTACACTGCGCGGACCGCAATTTGTCCTATCGAATGCATGTGCTGGTCTAATGCAGGTTATTTCGCCCCCTGGCTTAAGAAGACGGAAGGCTGCCCGCAATGCCTTAACAGGATCGTCGCAGTGATGCAGTGAACTGTTAAAGAGTATGTAATCGAATTGTTGCTCGGAAAGAGTGCTATCCATCTCCTCACCAATCGAACACACGGCTTCAAACTGGAGTGCGAACTATTGTGACGCCTTAAAAGCAATATCAATATCGGGCTGAGAGGGTTCAACGCCCACAATGCTGAAGCCAATACTAGCGAGGTAAAGTGACGAGATCCCACAACCGAACCCAACATCGAGCACGCGTGACCCTAACCGCCAATCTTTAGACACGTCATCAAGTTGATCAATTACGAACGACTTGTTAATCGTATTTATGTAGTCCCTGAGTGTCGGAGAGGAGTCTAGTTCAGCCTGAGTCTTAACGACATTGTTTGCCCGAACGGCAAGCTCGCGTGACAACCCGGCGCTCTCACGGAAAAGTCCTTGTTCATAAAATTTTGCCTCCTCAGTTTGTATTCATACTCCTAAAAAGATGCCGAGTTCAACTCGTAGATGACCGGATCCGGTAATTCAGCAATATCGGGGATTATTCAAATATCAAATATAGGGCCAGCAAGCGAACATGCCATCTTGGCCACAGCTGATTATAAGCCCCCCTCCTTCGATGGATGGTCATGACCCCTCCTCCCTTGAAAGGGGATTATAACCCCCCCTCCCTTGATGCTCAGAGAGATCTAATGTACAGCCAAAAAAACGGGGCGAGAGGTTTCCCCCTCGCCCCGCATGTGATTTCATTGCAGTTCGTGCTACTTGAACAGTGCCTTCTGGAACTCGCGGTTCAGCTTGGCGATGAACTTGACGTTGATCCCTTTCGGGCAGGCGGCCTGGCACTCGTAGTGGTTCGAGCAGTTGCCGAAACCGTTCTCCTGCATGGCATCGCTCATGGCGCAGACGCGCTCGGCGGCCTCGGCCTTCCCCTGGGGCAGGGTAGCGAGCTGCGCTACCTTGGCGGAGGTGAAGAGCATCGCGGAGCCGTTCGGGCAGGCGGCGATGCAGGCACCGCAGCCGATGCACTCGGCGGCATCCATGGCGTAGTCGGCATCGGGCTTCGGAATCAGCACGGCGTTGCCGTCGGCGACCCCGCCGGTGTGGCAGGAGGTGTAGCCGCCCGCCTGGATGATCCGCTCCATCGCCTCGCGATCGACGATCAGGTCCCTGATGATCGGGAACGCCTTGGCGCGCCACGGCTCGATGTAGACGGCGTCGCCGTCCTTGAAGGATCTCATGTGGAGCTGGCAGACGGTGGTACGCTCCTGCCCGCCGTGCGGCACCCCGTTGATCACCTGCGAGCACATGCCGCAGATCCCTTCGCGGCAGTCGTGATCGAATACGATCGGGTCCTTGCCGGTCTTGATCAGCATCTCGTTTACGTCGTCAAGCATCTCCAGGAAGGACTGGTCGGGGCTCACGTTCTTGGCCTCGTACTGCTCCAGCTTGCCCGGCTCCTTGGGCCCCTTTTGGCGCCATACGTGCAGTATAAGGTTCATATTATGGCTATTATGGCTCATTATTTATAACTCCTTACCGCCAGATGGACGTTATCGAACGTCAACGGCTCCTTGTGAAGTTCCGGCTCCTTGTTGACTCCTTTGAACTCCCAGGCAGCCGCGTAGCAGAAGTTCTCGTCGTCGCGCATCGCCTCGCCGTCCGGCATCTGGTACTCGGTCCGGAAGTGGCCGCCGCACGACTCGTTCCTGTGCAGCGCATCCTTTGCCAGCAGTTCGCCGAACTCCAGGAAGTCCGCGACGCGTCCCGCGTTCTCCAGCTGCTGGTTCAGCTCGGCGCCGGTTCCGGTCACCTTGACGTTCTTCCAGAACTCCTCGCGCAGCACCGGGATCTGCTTGATCGCCTCTTTCAGGCTCTGCTCGCTTCTCGCCATGCCGACGTTGTTCCACATGATCTTGCCCAGCTCGCGGTGGAACTCGGAGACCGTCTTCTTGCCGTTGATCCCCATCATCTTCTTGGTGAGGCCGTTCACCTCGTCGATCGACTTCTTGCACTCGGGGTGGTCCGCCTTGACCGCGCCCGGCTTGATCTTGGCCAGGTAGTTCGCGATGGTGTAGGGGATGACGTAGTAGCCGTCGGCCAGACCCTGCATGAGCGCCGAGGCGCCCAGGCGGTTCGCGCCGTGCACGGAGAAGTTCGCCTCGCCCAGGACGAAGAGGCCCGGGACGTTGCTCTCGCAGTTGTAGTCGACCCAGAGACCGCCCATGGAGTAGTGGGGCGCCGGGTAGATGCGCATCGGCACCTTGTAGCCGTTCTCGTCGGTGATCTTCTCGTACATCTCGAAGAGGTTGCCGTAGCGCTCGCGGATGGTGTCCTCGCCCAGACGCTTGATGGAGTCGGCGAAGTCGAGGTTGACGCCGCGTCCCCCCGGTCCCACGCCGCGCCCTTCGTCGCACTGCTCCTTGGCGGCGCGCGAGGCGATGTCACGGGGTGCCAGGTTGCCGAAGGAGGGGTACTTGCGCTCCAGGTAGTAGTCGCGCTCGTCCTCGGGGATCTGGTTGGCGGGACGGTTGTCCCCGGCCTTCTTGGGAGCCCAGCAGCGCCCGTCGTTTCTGAGCGACTCGGACATCAGGGTCAGCTTGGACTGGTGCTCGCCCGACTGCGGGATGCAGGTCGGGTGGATCTGGGTGTAGCAGGGGTTGGCGAAGAAGGCACCCTTCTTGTGGGCGCGCCAGTTCGCGGTCACCGAGCAGCCCATGGCGTTGGTGGAGAGATAGAAGACGTTGACGTAGCCGCCGGTGGCAAGCACCACCGCGTCCCCCACGTGGCTCCTGATCTCGCCGGTCACCAGGTCGCGTACCGTGATCCCCTTCGCCTCGCCGTCGACCACGATCAGGTCGAGCATCTCGGTGCGGGCAAAGAGCTTGACGCTCCCGGCCTTGACCTGGCGCGACAGGGCGGAGTAGGCGCCCAGAAGGAGCTGCTGGCCGGTCTGGCCGCGGGCGAAGAAGGTACGGGAGACCTGGGCGCCGCCGAAGGAGCGGTTGTCCAGGTAGCCGGCGTAGTCGCGGGCNNGTAGATGCTGTCGCCGTCGTTGGGATAGTTCTTGGCGGCGTTGATCCCCCCCTGGGCTGCGATGGAGTGGGCGCGGCGTGCGCTGTCCTGGTAGCAGAAGGCTTCGACGTTGTAGCCGAGCTCGCCCAAGGAGGCTGCTGCGGCGCCGCCGGCCAAGCCCGTGCCGACTACCAGAATCTTGTACTTACGCTTGTTTGCAGGGTTGACCAGCTTCATGTCAAAGCGGTGTCTGTCCCACGAGGTCTGAATCGGTCCTTTCGGACATTTTCCGTCGAGTATCACTTGAACCCCCTAAAGTTTCAATAAGCCAGCTAAGATGACGGCAGGTATGGAGATGTATGCAACCATGAGGAAAGCGGAGATCACTTTTCCGCCGGTTCCAAAGACGGGGATCGTTTTCTCGTTGTTCCACCCCATGGTCTGCAGGAAGCTCGGGATGCCGTGGGAGAGGTGGAGAAACAGCATGACCATGGCTGCCATGTAGATCAGGGAGATCAGCGCGTGGCCGAAGCTTGTGACCACCATCGTATAGACGTCGACCCGATTTGCCGCATCCAGACCGACCACGATGTCCGGGGTTCCCTGGACGGTGAACTGGAGCAGGTGGTAGACGATGAAGCCGAGGACCAGCAGCCCGGTCCAGATCATGTTCTCGGAGGCGAAGCTCGCCTTGAGCTGCCTTTTCACCGCATAGGCGCCGGGGTTGGCCGCCTTGTTCTCCAGGGTGAGGGTCACGCCGTAGCAGATGTGCACGGCGATCGCTGCCAGCATGAAGAGCCGGAAGGCCCAGACCAGGGGGGGCAGGCTGTGCAGGTGGTGCGCATAGGCGTTGATGCCGTCGGGACCGAAGAAGATGGTTGAGTTTCCGATCAGGTGGATGAGGATGAAGACGATCAGGAGCTGGCCCGTGATCGACATCAGGATCTTTCTTCCCACAGAGCTGTTTAGTATTCGCATGATTTTTTGTCCCTTTGCGTTTTTTCGAGAATCAGTTGGGGTTGTGTCTAGCTGTGCGTACGCCGGAGGGGCTACAAGTCCCTGCATACCCCGGTGAGGGGGCGGACTCGCGGTTTCCGCTCAGAGGGAAGGGGGTGCGCGCCACGGACTCAATGCCTGCATATCATCTCTCCTTTTATTATCATGATAATTACCTGCAAGCGGATGCGAGATATAGCTCATAAACGGAGGCTTTATACCGGCGCATATTAAATGCCGTTATACCAAAAAGCAACTGTTTTTTGTATACAGCATACAATTAATGTTGCGGCGGCCGTCTCGTTGCCCATGAGATAGGTAACCCTGTTTTGCCGGCGCGAGAGGCCGTTGCTGTTGCATTTTGCGCGGCGCTCTGCTAATTAACTTAGTACGGTAGAGAATTCCCTAGAGCAATCGGAAGGTTAATGATATTTAAACTTATCAAGAAGGACAGCAACAGCCAGGCGCGCCGCGGCAGCGTCACCACGCCGCACGGCGAGATCCAGACCCCGATCTTCATGCCGGTTGCGACCCACGCGGCGATGAAGGCGATGACCCCCGCACAGGTGCACGAGACCGGTGCCCAGATCATCCTCTCCAACACCTACCACCTGCACCTGCACCCGGGCGAGACGCTGGTGCAAAAGGCGGGAGGGCTGCACAAGTTCATGGGGTGGGACGGCCCGATCCTCACCGACTCCGGCGGGTTCCAGGTCTTCTCGCTCCCCAACAAGCGGATCACCGAGGAGGGAGCCTTCTTCCGCCACGAGGATACCGGCGAGGAGGTGTTTCTCGACCCGGCCAAGGCGATCGGCATCCAGGAGGCGCTGGGGGCCGACATCATCATGAACTTCGACGAGTGCATCCCCTACCCCTGCGACAAGGGGTACGCCGAGCGCTCCACGGAGAAGACCATCCGCTGGGCCAGGCAGTGCAGGGATGCCCAGACCAGGAAGGACCAGCTCCTGTTCGGCATCGTGCAGGGGAGCGTCTACGAGGATCTCAGGAAACGGTGCGCCCAGGCGCTGGTGCAGATGGATTTCCCAGGCTACGCCATCGGCGGCGTCTCGGTCGGTGAAGGGCTTGAGCTTTTGAAGCAGGTGGTCGGCTACACCACCCCCTATCTCCCGGAGGACAAGCCGCGCTACCTGATGGGTGTGGGGCTTCCCGAGGACATCCTGGAGAGCGTCGAGCGCGGCATCGACATGTTCGACTGCGTGATCCCGACCCGCTACGCGCGAAGCGCCACCCTGTTCACCAACCGGGGCAGGATCAGGCTGACCAACAAGAACTACCGGCGCGACTTCTACCCGGTCGAGCCCAACTGCAACTGCTACACCTGCAGGAACTTCACCAGGGCCTACCTGCACCACCTGTTCACCTCCAACGAGGTGCTCTCGGCGATACTGGCGAGCATCCACAACGTCCACTTCTACCTGAACATGATGTCGGAGATCCGGCACTCCATCGAGGAGGGGCGCTTCAGCGCGTACAAGCAGGAGTTCCTCGCCCAGTACCTGAAGAAGTAACCACTCCCCCTTTGGAAAAGGGGGAGTTAGGGGTATTTGCCTTAGGGAACCCTCGCCGGTTCTCCGCAGATGCCGCTGTCTTCCCCCCTCCCGGCCTCCCCCCTCCGGGGGGAGGAGAGTGAACAGGTGCAAGCGAAGAGGAACTTTGTCTCCGACAAAGCCCCGCAGAGCGGGGTCGGGGGCTAACCAGGAATTTGTTGTTTCTTTATCCTGCATGGGGAGCGGCCATGAAATCCACCTTACCTATCGTCTCCATCATCTTGCTGGCCCTGCTGGCCGCCGGCTGCTCCGAGAAGGACGCGGAGAAGCAGGGCGCCAGCGTCGGTGATCGTTCGCTCCAGCCGGTAAACAACCTGACCGGCGAGACGCTCTTCAACGAGAGATGCCGGGAGTGCCACATGGTGCACGGCAAGGGAGGCGCGGCCGGCCCGGAGCTCTCCCAGATCGGGAGCCGGCGCAGCCGCACCTATCTGGAGCAGGTGATACGGGAGCCTGCAAAGGTCCATCCCGGCAGCGCCATGCCGCTCTACGACACCTTCTCGGTCAACCAGGTCAGCTCCCTGGTCGACTACCTGAGCACGCTGAAGTAGCAGCCAGCCGGCATCGGCTGCATCCGGAGAATAGCATGGAAGTCAAAAACGAGCAGAACCGATTCGAAGTTCTTATGGGGATCATGCGCAAACTGCGCGCGCCGGGGGGCTGCCCCTGGGACGCGGAACAGAGCCACGAGTCGCTCAAGCGCTATCTGCTGGAAGAGGCCTACGAGGTGATCGAGGCGATCGACAGCGGGGACCCGGTGCATCTCAAGGAGGAGTTGGGCGACCTCCTGCTGCAGCCGGTATTCCACGCGGCCATAGCGCAGGAGAAGGGCGAGTTCACCATGGACGACGTCCTGGACGCCATCAATGAGAAGCTGATCCGCCGCCATCCCCACGTCTTCGGCGAGGCGGTGATCGAAAGCAGCCAGGCACAGGTGGAAAACTGGGAGAAGATCAAGAAGCAGGAGAAGGGGGTGCAGAGGAAGTCGGCGCTCTCCGGCATCCCGCCGCAGCTTCCGGCCCTGATGCAGGCGCAGAAGCTCACCGAGAAGGCAGCCCGGGTCGGCTTCGACTGGGAGCACACGGACCAGGTCTTCGCCAAGGTGATGGAGGAGTTGCACGAGTTCGAGGAGGCGATGCTGGCCGGCGACCAGAAGGAGATGGAGTCAGAGCTTGGGGACCTGCTCTTTGCCATCGTCAACCTGGGGCGCTTTCTCTCCATCGATCCCGAAGAGGCGCTAAGGAAAACGATCCAGCGCTTCACCAGACGCTTCAGCCATATCGAGGACACCCTGCATGCGCGCGGCCAGGTGATGCAATCGGCCACCCTTGCGGAGATGGACCTCCTCTGGGAAGAGGCGAAAAAACGGGAGAAATGTTGAATTAATTAATGTTTTTCGGGGGCCAAAAGGCTTATCCACATATTTTGTGGATAAGCTGTGGATAACCTGGATGAGAAATAAAGAAAAGTGCGCGTTTTAAGCAGTTTCCACGTTCTGCATAATAATTGGCCACGCAAATAACCCACGGCATTTCAACCAGTTAGAGCAAGCGCGCAAGCCGCGGAAACTTCCAGCGCGAAAAACGGTTAACCGCAACTAATTAGCAGTCGGGACAGTGGAAATCCTGTTCATAACCCCGCAGAAACCGGCCGCCGGCAGCCCTCCGCTCGGATCCGAAAGCACCCCCTCCATCGACGGAGTTACCGCTTCGAAACGCCCCGCCCCGGCGCAGTGAATCCCGCCATAACACGGCTAATCGCCGCCATCCTGTGGCACGGGATCAGGATCGGCAATGCGGTTTCTACGCCAAACGGCCGCCAAGCCGACCCCGGCATTCTGACCCTATCCCTTCTTCCGGAAAACCTTTTTCCTGATCAGCCCCAGGACGTCACCGGCCTCCTCGCAGGCGAGCAGCCGCGCCGTGGCCAGAAAGATCGCCATGCCTGCCAGCACCGCCCCCGCCATGACGCCGGCCTTGAGCAGCCTGGCGCCGCTCTGGGACCAGTCGATGAGCCGCAAGATCCAGTAGACCGCGGCAGCCATCGGGATCGAGGCGACCATCCCCTTGAGACCCGAGAGCGCGATGGCCCTGCCGCCGAAGGGACCGAGCTTCCTCCTGAGAAACCAGAGCAGAAGCAGCATGTTCCCGAGCGCTGAGCAGGAGGAGGCCAGTGCCAGCCCGGCGTGCTTCATCGGCCCCATCAGGGCGAGGCTGATGAGCAGATTGAGCACGAAGGCGACCAGGGCGATCAGCACCGGGGTCTTGGTGTCCTTCAGTGCGTAGAAAGCGGGCACCAGGACGCGCACCAGCGCCACGAAGGTGAGCCCGAGCGAATAGTAGAGCAGTGCCAGGCCGCAGTTGACCGCTTTGGCGTAGTCGAAGGCGCCGCCCATGAAGAGCAGCGAAAAGATCGGCGTGGCGCAGAAGACCAAGCCGACCATGGCCGGTATGGTGACGAAAAGGGTGAGCCTCACCCCGTAGCAAAGCGACTCCTTCAGGGCATCCATGTCCCCGGCGGCCGCCTGCCTGCTCATGGAGGGGAGCACCGCCTGGGCGACGGAGACGGTGAAGATCCCCTGGGGGAATTCGAAGAGCCTTTGCGCGTAGTAGAGGTAGGAGACGCTCCCCTCGGGAAGCAGCGACGCCAGGATGGATCCGACTGTGATGTTGAGATAATAGACGCCGACCCCGAAGACCGACGGCCCCATGAGGAGCGCGATCCTTTTCAGCGCCGGATGTCCGAGCTTGAAGTTCGGGCGGATCGGGAACCCCTTGCTGTAGAGCACCGGCAGTTGCAGGGCCAGTTGCAGCACCCCTCCGATCAGCACCCCTACGGCCAGCGAGACGATCGGCACCTGGAAGCGGTCGTGCAGAAGCAGCGCGGAGAGGATCATCGAGAGGTTCAGGAAGACCGTGGAGATGGCCGGGGTGAAGAAGTGGCGCACCGTGTTCAGGATCCCCATGCAGAGCGCGACCAGGCTCACGAAGAAGATGTAGGGGAACATGAGCCGGTTCAGGAGGATGGTGACCGAGAGCTTTTCGGCGTTGTCGGCGAAGCCCGGGAACATCAGGTGGACGATCTGCGGCGAGAATACGATGCCGAGCACGGTGATGGCGGCCATCACCACCGTCAGCACCGTGAAGCAGACGTTGGCGAGCGCCCGCGCCTCATCCTCCCCCTTGGTGCTGTACCACTCGGAGAAGGTCGGAACGAACGCGGAGGTGAGCGCCCCCTCGGCGAAGAAGCGGCGCAGCATGTTGGGGATCTGGAAGGCGGCGAAGAAGGCGTCCGTGTAGAGACCGGCGCCGAACAGGCGGGAGACCACCATGTCGCGCAGCATTCCCATGATGCGCGACAGCATGGTGGCGGCGCCCAGCACCCCGGCCGCGCGCGCTATGTTTTTCTTTTCAGACATCGGCACCCCTCATCCGGAAACAGGCTCAAGGGGGGGAATTTAGCACAGCCGGTGCAAAATTGACAATGTTTTGGAGAAAAGCGGCGCCGACCTGCCCATCAGCAAAGGGCGTCCAGCCTCCTGAAGTACTCCTCCCGGCAGAAATTCTCCACATCGACCATGGCGGCGAAGGCCTCGCCGAACCCGTCCATCCCTATGGCAAAGACGCCGTGGCCGTACACGATGGCGCTGCCGGTGGCGCCGATCACCGGCGGGACCCGCTTGGCCAGCCCTCCCGCTCCGATCTCGCCGGCGACGACCGGTGTTCCCCCCAGATGGCGCACCTGGGGACAGTCCTTCCAGCAGTCCTTGATCGGGCAATCCCGGGTCTCGCAGAGCATGCTCATGACGACGGCGAACTTCGGGTGTCCGTGCAGGATGACCCGGGCGCCGCTTGCTTCGAAGATCTTCCGGTGGGCCAGCAGTTCGCTGGACGCGGTGATCCCGGTGGTCGAG
>DNRQ01000197.1:717-16972 GCA_003499925.1 Geobacter sp. | reverse complement strand
GCGATCGTGGCTGAACCATTCCAACTATGTGGGAGGAAATAAAATGGCGAAAGAACCTTGGGTTGATGAGGATGTCTGTATCAGTTGCGGCCTTTGCACCGATAACGTCCCCGAAGTCTTCCGGTTCGCTGACAACGGCAAGGCGGAGTGCTATGACCCGACAGGAGCGTCTGAAGAGGAGATCCAGAATAATGCGGTAGATGTCTGCCCGGTATCGTGCATTCACTGGCGGGAATAGTCAGGAAACAACGGGACGTGGCTGTTGCATTGGCCATGTCCCTTACCAAGGGGTTAGAGTCGGAGGAATACCATGACGCGCATCGAGACCGCACGCGTTAAAGAGGTGATCGGATTCAATATCACAGCGATCAAGGACGCCGCTACCAAGCTCGATGTGAATAGCGATCTCCCGGAACTGGAGGCAAACCTTTCGGAACTCGAGAGAGCAGTTGCCGACCTTAAGACCAGCCTGGCCGGTCTACCGTTCCAGCATTCGTCGTCGGTATAAACGAAGGTTGGGGCTCGGCGGCTTACTAGTTGTTTGGTAGAAGCATTCCTGGTCTGAACAACTCTCACTACACACGGCCACAGCTAAACGTATAACTGAACCTATGACTCACCTTTACTGTGACAGGTACAGGCCGCTACTCTTCCGGGTGCGGCCTTTACTGTAAGGGGGCTATGAAGCCCCCATCCGGTCTCTCCGGGCAAGGAAGCGAGAGGATAAGGCGATGCGCCCGGCTCGAAGGGGAACCTGATTAGTGTTAATCTTCCGCACGCTGTGCAAACACCCCTCCCCCTTGATGGGGGAGGGGTGGGGAGAGGGTGAAAAGCTGGCATGAGCCTCACCCTCCCCCCCCGCCCCCTCCCATCAAGGGAGGGGGAGTTTTAACCAGCGGAAGGTTCTCGCTAATCAGGAAGGGGGGTGCCTGTGGGACAGCGAAGACGAAGATGCCGATGGCCGTCGCAGCGCTGCGCTGCTGGAGCCGTCGCCGGATGGCTCGTTGCCGGCTGTGCCGTCGGCCCCGACTTCCGCTCCCCGGCAGCCCCCTCTGCCACCGGCTACACGGCGGCGCTCCCTGCGCAGACCCCCGCAGCGCCAGGCAAAGAGGGTATCTCCCAGCGTTTCGTCCCGGGCCGGGAGATCCCGGCCCAGTGGTGGACGCTCTTTCACTCAGAGCCGCTGGATCGGCTGGTCCAGCTGGCGCTCGCCAACAGCCCGACACTTGCCGCGGCCCGGGCGACTCTCAGAGAGGCCCGGGAGAACCGCAGTGCCCGGCAGGGGGTTCTCCTGCCTAGAGCCGATGCGGGTTTCACAGCAGACCGGCGCAAGATCTCGGGCGCCGGATTCGGGCAGGCGGGTAGCAATTTCAAACCCTTCACCATTTACAACGCCTCGGTAAGCGTCTCTTACGGCTTCGATCTCTTCGGGCGCTCGAAGCGCGAGCTGGAACTGCTTGAGGCACAGGTCGACTATCAGCGTTTCCAGGCCGAGGCTGCATATCTCACCCTGAGCGCCAATATCGTCACCGGAGCGATCCGCGAGGCCTCGCTGCGAGGCCAGATCCGGGCGACCAGGGAGATCCTGGCACTGCAGCAACAGCAGCTCTCGTTGGTCGAGGTACGGTTCCGGTACGGGGCGGTCTCCGAGGTCGAGGTGCTGGCACAACGGGCACTACTCGCGCAAACCCGTGCCGCGCTGCCAGCGCTGGAAATGGAACTGAAGCAGGCTCGCCATCTGCTCGCCGTCCTCGCCGGCAAATTCCCGAGTGAGGCGGTGCAGTTTCCCGAGTTCGAGCTTGACGGGCTGCATCTGCCGGAAGAACTGCCGGTGAGCCTCCCCTCGGCGCTGGTGCGCCAGCGTCCTGACATCCTGGCCGCGGAGGAACTGCTCCATGCGGCAAGCGCCCGGGTCGGGGTGGCCACGGCCAACCTCTACCCGCAGATCACCCTGACCGGCAGTTACGGTTCCGAGACGGTCGCTATGGGTTCGCTTTTTGGCAGCGGCACCGCAGTATGGGATTTCGGCGTGGGGCTGGCCCAGCCGCTATATCGCGGCGGCGAGCTGAGAGCCAGGCGCCGAGCCGCCATCGCAGCCTACGAGCAGGCGGCTGCCCAGTACCGGGAGACCGTCCTGCAGGCCTTTCAGGATGTGGCCGACGTTCTGCAGGCCCTGGACCACGACGCAGCGACGCTCAAGGCCCAGTCGGAGGCGGCGCAGGCGGCCCTGGAAACCCTGGAGCTCACCCGGGATCAGCTCCGGTTCGGAGCGGTGGGCTATCTCGCGCTGCTCGACGCCAGTCGCCAGTACCAGCAGGTCCGGCTCGATCTGGTCCAGGCCCAGGCGGCGCGCTACGCCGACAGCGCCGCCCTGTTCCATGCGCTGGGAGGCGGCTGGTGGAACCGCGGGAGTAGGGAGGATGTTGCAGCAGAGCTAAAATCCCCCTAAATCCCCCTTTGCAAAGGGGGACTTTCTGCGCCAACCAGTGATACTGAAGATCAGCGCTCATCGGGTTAAGTTAAGCTCCTGCCTGCTGCTCGCTCCCCCTCCCTTGATGGGAGGGGTGGGGTGGGGGGGAGAGTGCAGAGAGTTCGGAGAGTTCGGAGAGTTCGGAGAGTTCGGAGAGTTCGGAGAGTTCGGCGTTTCGCTGATCAGCGAGAATCTTCCGCTGGAAAAACACCCTCCCCTTCAAGGGGNNCCCCTCCTGACCTCCCCCTTGAAGGGGGAGGAACCTGGACAGCTGAAGTCATCGCTAGTCACGTTCGAAGTTGACTGCTTTTCTGGAGGTTCTCGTGGTGAGTTGCCGCCCAAGCCATAGCTGCGGCTGTCTCTGGTTTCCCCGGTTTTTCGCCGGGGCCGCGCTGCTCGCCTTGCTGCTGCCCGGATGCGAGAAGAAGGCGCCGCCACCCCCTCCGCCGCCCAAGGTCGTCGTGGCCCAGCCGGTACAACGGGTGGTCGCGGACTATCTGGAGCTAAACGGCACCAGCCGCGCAGTCAGGACGGTACAACTGGTGGCCCGGGTGCCGGGATACCTGGAACAGGTGCTGTTTCGGGACGGCCAGCTGGTGAGGTCGGGGCAGCCGCTCTTCGTGATACAGCAGGACACCACGCTGGCACGGCTCGGCCAGGCGGAAGCCCGGATCCTGCAGCAAAGGGCACGGCTTGAGTATGCGCAGAAGCAACTGGCCCGCTTCTCGGGCATGGTGCAGCAAAAAGCCGCGGCGCAAAGCGAGGTGGACAACTGGCAATTCCAGCTGGATTCGGCACGGGCAAATCTAAGCGACGCGGAGGCGGAGCGCGCCCTGGCGAGGCTCGATCTCGGCTATACGCGGATCAACGCCCCCTTTGCCGGCCGGATCGACCGGCACCTCAAGGAGCGGGGGAGCCTGGTCGGGGCGGGCGAGAACACGGCGCTCGCGGAACTGAACCAGGTCGATCCCATCTACTTCTATTTCACCGTCAGCGATCTCGACCTGGGGCGGCTTATGAAAAGCGCCCGGGGCATCCCCGGCCAGAACGGCTCCTCCGGCTGGCCCATGGCCGCAGCGCTTCCCCTGGAGGAGGGTTACCCCCACAAGGGACGACTCGATTTCGCCGCGAGCAGTCTCTCGGAAAGCACCGGAACCCTCCTTTTGCGCGGCGTCGTTCCCAACAGCTCCGGAGCGATCCTCCCCGGCCTGCATGCCCGGGTCCGGGTGCCGCTCGATGAAAGGAGGGCCTTCGTGGTGCCCGAGACGGCGCTGGGAAGCGACCAGCAGGGTCCCTACCTTCTGGTGGTAAACGAAAGGAACCTGGTGGAGCGGCGCGCCGTCAAGGCCGGGCTCCTCGTGGATCATCTGCGCGTCATCGAGGAAGGGGTGCGGGGAGGGGAGTGGGTGGTGGTGAAGGGACTCCTGCGCGCGATCCCCGGCCAGCCCGTGACACCGGAGCGGGAAGGGGGAGAGGTCGCGCCGGCGGCCTTCCGGTCCTCGGAAGCTGCACCAGGTAGGTCCCCCCTCTCCCTAACCCTCTCCCACAAGGGGAGAGGGGACTTTACCCCCCCGGGGGAGGGGGCAAAGCGGTGATCTCCCAGTTCTTCATAGAGCGCCCCATATTCGCCAACGCCATCGCCTTCGTGACCATCATCATCGGCCTGATCTGCCTCTA
Source organism: Geobacter sp. (assembly GCA_003499925.1). Lineage (GTDB taxonomy): Bacteria > Desulfobacterota > Desulfuromonadia > Geobacterales > Geobacteraceae > Geomonas. Next base: position 12,825 of record DNRQ01000197.1, on the reverse strand, counting down.
CCTTTTGCCGGTCTCCCGCTATCCCCAGATCGTCCCTCCCACCATACAGGTGACGGCCCGCTATCCCGGGGCGAGCGCCTCGGTGGTGGCGGCCACCATCGGGGTCCCGATCGAGCAGGCGGTAAACGGCGTCGAGGGCTCGATCTACATGTCCTCCACCAGCAGCTCCGACGGCTCCTATACCCTGACCGTCACCTTCAACGTGGGGACCGACCTGAACGCCTCGCTCGCCCTGGTGCAGAACCTGGTCAACACCTCCCTGGCGCAGCTCCCCGGCGGAGCCCAGCAGCAGGGGGTGACCATCCGCAAGGTCTCTCCGAACTTCCTGCTGGTGGCAAGCCTTTATGCCGACGACGACCGCTTCGAGGAAAACTTCATCTCCAACTACGCCGCGATAAACCTGCAGTTCCCCCTGGCCCGCATCCCGGGGGTGAGCCAGGTGCGGGTCTTCGGCGCCGCCCCCTACAGCATGAGGGTCTGGCTCGACCCGGGCCGGCTCCAGGCGTTCGGCCTGACCACGAGCGATGTCCTCTCCGCCATCCAGGGACAAAACGTGCAGGTCGCGGCGGGGCAGCTGGGGGTCTCGCCGGTCCCCGAGGATCAAGCCTTCCAGTTCACCGTCAACTCCCTGGGAAGGCTCTCCGAGGCGGGCCAGTTCGAGGAGATCGTGGTCAAGAGCGTTCCGGGCCCGGCCTCGCAACTGGTCCGCCTGCGCGACGTGGCCCGGATCGAGCTGGGGCAGCAGAGCTACAGCAATTTTTCCACCTTCAGCGGCCACAGGGCGGCCCATGTCGGCATCTTCGCCCTCCCCGACGCCAACGCCATAGAGACGGCGGACCAGGTGTACCTGGCCATGGAGCGGATGAGCCGGCAGTTTCCCGCCGGCCTCAAGTACGCCATCAAGTACGACACCACCAGGTTCGTCCGGGAGGCGGTGGCCGGGGTCTACGAGACCCTGATCATAGCGGGGATCCTGGTGCTGGTCGTGATCCTGATCTTCCTGCAGAACTTCCGGGCCATGCTGGTGCCGGCCACCACGGTCCCGGTCACCATCATAGGCGCTTTCATCGCCATCGCGGCGCTCGGTTTCACGGTCAACCTGATGACGCTTTTCGCCCTGATCCTGGCGATCGGGATCGTGGTGGACGACGCGATCATCATCGTGGAGAACGCCTCCTTCCACATCGAGCAGGGGATGGCCCCGAAGCAGGCGACCATCAAGGCGATGCAGGAGCTGACCGGACCGGTGCTGGGGATCACCCTGGCCCTGGTCTCGGTCTTCCTTCCGGCGGCCTTTCTTCCCGGCATCACCGGGCAGGTCTTCAGGCAGTTCGCCCTGGTGATCGCCTCCACCGCCGTGATCAGCGCCATCAACGCCCTCACCCTGAAGCCGGTCCAGTGCGCCCTCTGGCTGAAGCCCCGGGGAGGGAAGCCCCCCAACCGGTTCTACCGGGGCTTCAACAGCGGCTTCCAGTGGGTGACCGACGGCTACATGCGGGTGGTCTCCTGGATGGTGCACCGCCCCTGGCCCATGTTCGTCGTCTTCGCCCTGATCATAAACCTGACCATCCTGGCGTTCCTGCGCCGTCCCACCGGCTTTTTCCCCACCGAAGACCAGGGGTACTGCATCCTCCTTTCCCGTCTCCCCGAAGGCTCCTCGCTCCCCCGGTCCCGTGAGGCGATCCGGCGCATCGATGCCGTGCTGGCCAAAACGGCAGGGGTGGACTTCTGGGTGGACGTCGGGGGGCTCTCCATTCTGGACGGCGCCAACGTCCCGAACATTTCGACCACCTTCGTGGTCTACAAGGGGTGGGAGGAGCGCGGCTCCGACCTGGACCAGGAGCGGATCATATCCAACATCTACCAGGGTCTCTCCGGGATCGAGGAGGGGCAGTTCTTCGTGGCGATCCCGCCGCCGGTTCCGGGCCTGGGGCAGACCGGCGGATTCCAGATGATGGTGGAGGACCGCCGGAGCCTGGGGCTGAACGAGCTGCATCAGGCCGCAAGCGAGCTGGTCCAGGCGGGAAACAGCCAGCCGAACCTGCAGTTTCTCGCCACCACCTTCAGCGTCAGCAATCCCCAGCTCTACCTGGACATCGACCGGGCCAAGGCGGAAGAGCTCCAGGTCCCGTTTTCCAGCGTGCTGGAGACCGTCCAGGCCAACCTCGGCTCCTCGTTTGCCAACCTGTTCAACAAGTTCAACCAGGTCTACCAGGTCTACATCCAGGCCGACAGCCGACACCGGCTTGAGCCCCGGGACATACGGAACCTCTACGTGAGGAACCGGGCCGGGGAGATGGTCCCCTTGAGCACGCTCGTCACCATCAGGGAAATCCAGGGGCCCGAGCTGATTACCCGCTACAACCTCTACCCCGCCGCCGCCATCTTCGGCTCCGCCGCGCCCGGATTCAGCTCCGGAGAGGCCCTGGCGACCATGGAACGGCTGGCCCGGGAGATCCTCCCGCCGGGAATTGCCTACGACTGGACCTCCACCAGCTTCCAGGAGGGGGAGGTGGGGAACCAGGCCTACTTCGTCTATGCCCTCTCCATCATCATGGTCTTTCTGGTGCTGGCGTCGCTCTACGAGAGCTGGACCTCGCCCGCGGCGGTGATCCTGGTGGTTCCCGTGGCCCTGGTGGGGGTGCTGCTCGCGCTTTTGAGCCGCGGCTTCGGCAACGACCTCTACACCCAGATCGGGCTGATACTGATGATCGCCCTGGCGAGCAAGAACGCCATCCTGATCGTGGAATTCGCCCGGGAGCTGCACAGGGAAGGGATGAGCAGCACGGACGCCGCCATCGAGGCGACCCGGCGCCGCTTCCGTCCCATCGTGATGACCTCGTTCGCCTTCATCCTGGGGGTGACGCCGCTTCTCTTTGCCAGGGGAGCCGGCGCCGCCAGCCAGCGGGCGCTGGGGACGGTCGTCTTCGGAGGTATGCTTTCCTCGACCCTTTTGGCCATCCCGTTCGTGCCGGTTTTTTATGTGGTGATGGATCGTGTCAGCGAGCGGCTGCGCAAGTGGAGGAAGCGGGGGAAACGGGCCGGAGCGGAGCCGGAAACGAAGGCGCCGCCTGAGATCAGAACATAGTCTCCCTCAGAGCCCAGCCTCTCTCTCCCCCCTTTGGGAAAGGGGGGTCGGGGGGGATTTTGCCCCCAGGTGCCACTGAGTGCAGGTTGCCACTGAGTGCAAATCCCCCTAAGTCCCCCTTTTTCAAAGGGGGACTTCTGCAAAGAGGGTTCCTGCAAAGGGGGACTTCCTGCTGCAATCGCGCAGCCTACCTGGGCGATCTGCCTATGATAAGGACCTTCGGGCCGTTCTTTATTTCGTGGACGGTGCCGGGATCGCTGCCGGGATCGACCACCCACTGGTAGAGAAGCTTGGCGCCTTGCAGAAACGGCTCGGTCAGCGGCTTGTAAAGCCCCTTGTACACCTTGCGGTCGTGGGCGCTGTAATACTCAACCTGCATCTCTTCGTCGTAGAGGCCGATGCAGCCGTGCGAGGCGGGGTAGCCCGGGACGTCGCGTCCGTGAATCCAGTAGGACGGCCAGGTGTCGACGCTCTTGTCGACGAAGAATCTGAGGCCGTAGTGCATAGGATAGGGGCGTCCTATCTCCTCCATGGTATACATGTTCGATTTATGCCGGCGATCCGCCGCGTCGATCTTGAAGGTGCCGAAGGGCACCTGGTGTCCTTCGATCCCCACGGCAACAGGGAAGGAAAGCACGAGCCTGCCGTACTGGTAGGCCCCCAGAAACATCTCGCTCTGATCTACCAGTATGAATTTGGGCTCCCTGGCGGCGTCCGGATAGCTCAGCGGCAGCGGCGTGAAGTTCTTGATCTGTTCCAGATTTCTCGGGACCTTGATCGATACGCCCCCCAGGAAATGGCGCCGGTCCATCCGGTTGAAGCGCAGCACGTCCTGCCAACGTTCACCGAAAAGCCCGCTCGGGGTATCGCCCCATTTAAGCTTAAGGCATCGCCACTCCAGACGCGAATCGCTCGGATAGCTGATGTCGCAAAGCGACCTGATCTTGCTGTCTGCAATCCCCGTCGAGGCGAAGAGCAGCAGCATCAGGACGGTGATGATGCTCGTGACTGGTCTCATGAATCCCGACCTCCCAGGCTGCCGCTGACCGTAAATCACTCCGAATACAGCTAGTTCCAATAGTAGTCGCTATCGACATGGGTGTCAATTCGGCCTGTCTGAGGTTTGACTTGGGGCTGCGGTCACTGTCAAGCAACCGCTTGGGCATCTCACAAATTCATCCCGGATACAGTGCATTGCCCCGCTCTCAAGGTTTTGCCTGACATGAAAAGCAGCAGCTTCCTCAAAAGGAGGGACGCTGCTTTTTTTTTTCTGCCGCGTGGCTATACTTAGAAAATTGTAATCTCTCCCGTTTCCCGCAGTGTCAGTCTGCCGGCCGGCGAAACTCACCTTTGAGGGGTGGCACGACATGAAATCAGAGCTCTTTTCCGGTGCCGCAAAGGCATTACTGCCATTGCTGTGCATCATGAACCTCTTCTTGCTCATCCGCCCGATGCAGGCACTGGGGGAGGCCCCCGGCATGCAGAACTACTGCAACGTGCCCCCCTTGCCCGGGTCCGGCGTGAAACCGAACCTGCTGCTCATGATCGACAACTCGGCCAGCATGTACGATCCTGCTTACACGGATCCCGCCAATTACTGCCTCGACGACAGCTATGACGACGCCTCGCACTACCCGGGATACTTCGATCAGGGCTCCTTCTACAGTTATACCTTCAAGACCGTTACCGTCTCGAACAAGAACGAGGACGGCTATTTCGTCCTCGCCCCCGCCGGTCAGACGATCGCCTCAAGCTCCTGCAACACGGCGAAGACGGATTTCGTATGCGTGAACATCCTGTCGGGGAAGGTCGATGGTTTCCTGGCGAGCGGCAAGTTCCTGAACTGGCTTGCCATGAGCAAGCTGGACCTGGAGAAACTCGCCCTTACCGGCGGCAAGATGGACACGAGCGGCCGGCTCCAGTCCGAGACGCGCGGCTGCCAGGGAAGGAGGTTCATCAGGATGATTCCCGGGCTGCCGGTCACCTTCGCGGTGCGCGGACCGCTCCCCTTGCGCAGCAGCAGCACGGTCCCCACGCTTCCCGCCGAGAGCGACTACATGTACCGGGCAGGCTACGGGGGGATGACGAGGATAGAGATTTACGCCGCTCCCTACAAAAAGGAGGCCTGTCTGGGCGCCGTGCAAGCCTGGCAAGAGGGAACCCTGGCAACTCTCAAGGCGGCAGCGCTTAACTGCATGAATACCCAGTATGACGATCCCCCGGTCAATAAGATACCCAGCAGGGGGAAGGTATTCACCGAGATCATGAGCGACTGCTACACGTACCTGGTCAAGAGGGAGACCTTGTCGACCGTGGACGAAACCCTGGTGGCAGATTGTGCAGCGAGGATCAAGAACAGATACCTGGACAACGCGGCGAAGATCCCCCCAAGCAACGGCGACGACGTCTGCGGCAAAGGGTTGTACCACCCGATCTCCTCCAACTCCTCCAGCACCGGATACCTGGGACAATGCTACGCGAGTCCCGCCTTCGACCTGGCCTGCGTGCTGAGGCAGACCAAGGATTACTGCGACGGCCTGGCCAACCCGTCGCTTACGGACCCCTCGGTAACCGCCTACAAGGCGGGGACCAGCGCCAACGTCCCCGGTTTCATCCTCGACGGTGGGATCTCCAACCTGGGGGATGCCTCCGGGACCATGATCGCCCGCTTCATTCCGGCATCTCCACAGCCCAAAGGGGTGATCCAGGAGTTCGGCAGCGAGATCAACTTCGGTGCCATGGTGTTCAAGGACAACGGCGCCGGCTCGGAATGCAGCAACACGACGGACAGCACCATCCACTGCGTGAAGCACTGTCAGCTTGATGCGGTGAAGAAGGAGTGCTACCAGGATACCGACTGCAGCAACAAGTCTCCCGGCTCGTGCCAGGAGGATCCCCACACCGACGGCGGCAAGGTGATCTCCTACCTGAGCCGTGACCCGATCGGCAGTCACAACGCCAGCGGCGCCCCCGGCTCGGGCCTCATCGCCGCCATCGACCAGATAACCGCGACCTCCTGGACCCCCTTGTCCGAGTCGTTCCGTGATGCCATGCGGCATTTCACCGATGATACCGGCCTTGAACTCCAGCCCGGCTGCCAGAGGAACAACATCCTGATCGTGACCGACGGCATTTCGACGGCGGACCGCGCCCAGGCGGTGAACGACTTCGTGGCGCAGGCCTTGGGACAAGATGGCATGCCGGCGAGCAAAACGACGCCGAACGACAACTCCGGAGCGGTAGATCCGCTCCCTTTCCAGGGGAGCTACAACCTCGACGACCTGGCCTGGATCGCCAGACACAAGAAGATCTCGGGTTCCGGGGAGATACTCAGTAGCAAGGATTACCTCTCCACCTACGTCATCTATACCGGCGCCCCTTGCGGCGACCGCAGCACGGAGCCCCCCACCGGCTACAAGGCCGACGGCAGCTGCACGACCAGCGACGAAGGGGTGCCTGAGAAGATGATGCAGCTTGTGGCCTCCAAGGGGGGCGGCACCATCGCCAGCGCGCAAAAGCCCGGAGAACTGGAAAAGGCGATGCGGTGGATGCTGCAAAAGATCGCCACCGGCTCCGGAGCGGAACCTTCCATCCTCTCCACCGGCGACGGCAACGGCGCACTGTTCATGCAGGAGCAGTTCCATCAGATCAAGAGCTTCGACGGCGGCACGACCTCGGCCTCCTGGATCGGCGAGATGCAGAGCCTGTGGTACTATATCGACCCCTTCATCGGCAGCCTCGCCGGTGCCGGGAGCGCGATCCGCGAGGATACCGTGGACGAACAGAGGCTCGACCTGAAAAACGACAAGATCGTCAACCTCCGCTTTGATGCCGCCAGCAACCGTACCTATGCCTACCTGATGGGGGACAGCAACGGCGACGGCATCGGTGACGGAGTCGAAAGCAAAATCGAGGTCGATCAGCTGAAAAGTCTCTGGCGGGCCGGACGAAAGCTCTGGGAGAGGGACCTGACGCTGGCGCCGCGGAGCATCTATACGCCGGTGCTGCCGGGAGGGACGCAGTTAAACGGCAGCGGTCTGATGAAATTCTCCTGGAGCTCTTCCGAGGCGATCAAGCCGTACCTCAACCTGAAAAGCGGCGACCCCGACGCGGCCAAGATCATCAAGTACCTGCACGGCTTCGATTTCCCTGACGACAGCGCCATGCGCAGCAGGACGGTCACCATCGGCGGCATCCCCGAAAAGGGGAGCGACCCGCAGGAAAAAGGGGTGGGGGTCTGGAAGCTCGGGGACATCATCTCCTCAACGCCGCAGGTGCAGTCGTCGGTCTCCCTCGCCAGCTACAACCTGAGCGCGCCAGGCGGGTACAACGACGGCTCGTACCGAAGATTCATCGATTCGGACGGCTACAAAAGCCGCGGCATGGTTTACGTCGGGGCCAACGACGGAATGCTGCACGCCTTCAAGCTGGGACAGCTCAATGCGGGAGATTCCGAGGCCTTGAAAGCGACCCTGACCGGGTCCGAGCTGGGCAAGGAGCAGTGGGCCTTCATACCGAAAAACGCACTGCCTTATCTCAAATACCTGGCAGATCCCAAGTACCCTCATCTGTACTACGTGGACGGGAAGATCACCCTCGTCGACGCGAGCATCGGCGACTTCAACAGCGGAAGCTGCAGCAGGGCGACCTACTGGTACTGCCCCAAGACGACTTTCCTGCCGGACAGCAGCGACCCGGATCCCGCCAGGAACACCTGGCGAACCGTCCTGATCGGCGCGATGGGCTTGGGAGGGGCTTCTTCGTGCGGAACCGGAGAGGTGGACTGCGTCCCGACGCCGCTGGCCGATCCGGCCGATTCCGGCAAGGGCCTTGGGCACTCCTCCTATTTCGCCCTTGACGTGACCGATCCCGACAACCCGTCGCTTCTTTGGGAGTTCAGCGACCCCGACCTCGGCTACTCCACGACCGGCCCGGCCATCGTCCGTATCGGGGAGCGCGGGCCGAACGGCGTCGGGCTGAACGGGAGATGGTTCGCCGTCTTCGGCTCCGGCCCCGCCGGCCCGATAGACAGCTCCAGCAGGCAGTTCCTGGGACGCTCCAACCGGGACCTCAAGTTCTTCATCGTCGACCTGCGCTCGGGAACCCTGGTCAGGACGATCACCACCGACATCGACCACGCTTTTGCAGGCTCGATGATCGGAGGTGCGATCGACGCCGACAAGTGGAAACCGAGCCACGAGGGGAATTATCACGACGACGCCATCTACATCGGCTACACCAGGAAGTCGCCTGCTACCGGTGCCTGGACCGACGGAGGAGTGGTCAGAATCATCACCCGGGAGAGCCTCCAGCCCGACGGGAGCAACCCCTGGACCTGGAGCAAGGTGATCGACGGTGTGGGCCCGGTAACGACCGGTATTGCCAGGCTTCAGGACCGGAGAAACCATAAGCTCTGGCTTTATTTCGGGAGCGGCAGGTACTTTTTCACCCAAGATGACATGCAGCCTCCGCGGGCCCTCTACGGAGTCAAAGAGCCCTGCTACAACTACAACCCGTTGGGGGTTGATCTCAAGGCGGACAAGATCGAGCCGAGGGATTGCTCCGCTTCCGTGGGCGTCGAAAATCTGGTCGATCAGAGCACCACCCTGCACCAGATCAACCAGAGCAACGCAGGGTGGCGCATCAACCTGGACCCCGCGAGCGGTGGCATCGGCGCCGAGAGGGTCGTCACCAACCCGGCCTCCATCACCGGCGGCGCAGTTTTCTTCTCCACCTTCCAGCCCAACACGGAGCCGTGCCAGCTGGATCAGTCCTACCTTTGGGGGGTGAAGTACGACACGGGAGGGGCCATTGCGGACGGGACGCTCCAGGGGAAGGTCCTGGTGCGGCTCGCCACCGGGAGCCTGCAGGATACCGGTCTCTCAGGAAAGCTGACCCAAAAGGGAGGCAGGCGCAGCGCAGATCCCATGAGCGGCAAGGCGGGCGGGATGAAGATCGTATCGAACAGCGGGCTCAGGCCTTTGAAGAAGATCATCCACATACAGGAGCGCTGAAGCGTCGGCGTTTTGTAGTCGGCTGGCAGTATCAACCGTAATCGGGCGTTGCGGAGATCGGCAATGTACAAAAGGCTTATCCTCATCTTGCTGCTTGTCCTGATACCCGCGCTGCTGCCGCTACGGTCACAGGCCGACACATACCCGGTCCTGGACGGTTTCCATAGCTTCAACTCCGCGATTTCGGGCACAGGAGGAATACGAGCGATAGCCGTGCAGCCCTGGGACGGGAAGGTCATCATCGGCGGAGATTTCACCATTACCGGCGTCGACTCGATCGAGCGGAAGCATCTGGCAAGACTCAACACCGACGGCACGCTGGATGCCAGCTTCACTCGGACCGTAAGCGATCCGGTCAATGCTGTCGTCATCCAACCTGATCCGGTTGATCCGAGGCAGAGCCTGATTCTGGTCGGCGGCAGTTTCATCAGCATCGATGAGCAGCCGCGCAAGGGTCTGGGGCGCATCAGATGCATCGACGGCTCCCTGGACGACTTCGATCCGGTGACTTCTGCGGGAAATGTAACCATCAACGCCATCTTGCTGCGGCCGGACGGCTTGAGCGTCCTGGTGGGTGGGAGCTTCGGGGAGATCAAGGCGGGCATTTCCTCTCCCAACCTGGCGGGGATCTCCGTGGCCGGCCCCGGCAGCGGGGGGCAAAATTGGCGCAATGCCGAAGGGATAATAGGCGCCGCCGGCAACGAGGTTAACGCAATTTTGCTGCAGGGAGGGATGATCCTGGCAGGTGGAAAATTCAGCATCACATCAGAGTCATCCCACCTCGCCAGGTTTCAGGAAGACGGCCATTTCGATCCCGACTTCAGCCCGCTGTCGCCGGGTGGCAAGGTCCGCTGCATGGCACTGCAGGCCGACGGGAGGATCATCATAGCAGGGGAATTTCCGGGGGGGCTGCCGGTGCGGCGGCTCGAAAGCGAAGGGACTCTCGACCTCCTTTTCAACCCGAGCTTCGATGCGGGCGGCTACGTCGCTTCGATCGTTGTGCAGCCTGACGGCAAGATACTGGCGGCGGGGAATTTTACCACCGGACCAGCGCCGTTGACACGCCAAAACCTGGCAAGGATCAACATCGACGGTACCCTTGACGCCGCGCGTTTTCAGAACCTCGATGCCGTGGTCAACGTGGTCGCCTGGCAGCTGGACGGGAAGATCCTGGCGGGCGGGGATTTCACGACGGCCGGGGTCGATCCCGGCACCGGTTTGGGGAAGCCTCGCAGCAGGCTTGCACGTTTCTATCCCAAGGGGGCGCTGGATGACGACATCCCTGTAGACGAGAGTTTTTTTGACTACGAAGTGGATGCGATATCCGTGCACCCTGACGGGTTGACCATCGCCGGGCTGTTCGAATTCGTACAGGGGGAGTTGAGGATTCATATCGCCCGGCTCAAGGAGGACTGGAACCTCGATCCCTCGTTCAATCCGGACCTGATGATAAACGCCTCGGTGTACGTCCTTGCGGCGCTCCCCGACAACGATCTCTTGGTAGGCGGGAACTTCTCAGCCCCCCAAAACGTAGTGGTACGGCTGGATCCCAGCGGAAATCCTGTTGGCGGTGCTGGCCATCCCGACACCACGACATTTAACAATACCATTAACCCACTCTTGGATAGCGAGGGGACGGCGCAGGCGATCGCTCTGCTGCCTAACGGAATGATGTACATGGCGGCACAGTTCATAGCCGACGCATCGTTTGAGACCCGGTTCCTGTCAAGAATCAGAAATGACGGCACGCGAGACGTAAGCTTCAAGGGGGGGATAGTAAATGAAAAGGTCAACGCGCTTGCCGTTCAATCCGATGGCAAGGTTCTCGTCGGCACTGACACAGGAAAACTGATACGACTGCTGGAGAGCGGCGAACCTGACACCGACTGGGACGAAGACGGGATCTTGCAGTTGAACGGTAAAATCAACTCCATCGTGCTGCAAAAACAGGGAGACATCCTGGTTGCCGGTGATTTTGCCAGCGAGATAACCCGTGAGATTGACCATGTTTCGGTGACGTGGCAACGAAATATCGTGCGGATCCATAATGAAGGATTAATCAATGAGGCATCCATCGATACCGACTTCAACGTCGAGGTGACGTTCGATGCCGGGGGGTATGGCGCAGGTATATCCGGCGTTACTTTGCAGACTAACGAGGACATGTTGATCTACGGGGTCTTCGATCATGTGAAGGATGCCCGAGGTGTCGTTCATCCCCGCGATAACGTCGCACGAATCAAGCCCAGTGGGGAACTGGAGACCCGGTTTGATCTGGGCGCCTTCACCTATGTAGGCGGGCCTGTCAATAATGTGGGCAGCGTCAACCTGCAACCGGATGGCAAGATCATTATCGGCGGCAATTTCAGTGAATTGAACGGCATATCAGCGAAGAATAAGCTTGCCAGGTTCGCCAACGATTGGGCGTGGCAGGATCTTTCGGTCTCGGCTAACGGCTCTACGATTACCTGGCTGCGCGACGGGACCGGACCGGAACTGTCGCGGGTGACCTTTGAAGATTGTGCGAACCCGGATGCCCCGATTCCGGATTGGACTGTTCTGGGTAACGGTGAAAGAATCGAGGGCGGCTGGCAGCTTGTCGGACAAAACCTGGCTAAGGGGGCGAATCGCTACGTGCGGGCCAGAGGTTACGCTGCGGGCGACAAGGGGAGCGCCGGTTCGCAGATAGAATCGGTCCGGCTCTATTACCTTGAACAGGGTACCCAAACTGTTCTCACCATCACCGCCCACGCCCAGAGCAAAACCTACGGTACCTTGGCGGATCCCGAGCTCACCTACAGCGCCAGCGGCTGGGTGAACGGCGACACCAGCGCCATAATTACCGGCAGCCTTCACAGGGCTCCCGGCCAGGACGCGGGCAGCTATGCCATCGACCAAGGGGACCTTAGTGCCGGCAGCAACTACACCATCGCCTTTAACGCTGCCAATCTGACCATCATTCCGGCGACTCTCAGCATCACTGCCGCCGCCCAGAGTAAAACCTAC
>DNRQ01000197.1:419-632 GCA_003499925.1 Geobacter sp. | reverse complement strand
GGTGAACGGCGACACCAGCGCCATAATTACCGGCAGCCTTCACCGGGCTCCCGGCCAGGACGCGGGCAGCTATGCCATCGACCAAGGGGACCTTAGTGCCGGCAGCAACTACACCATCGACTTTACCGGCGCCAATCTGACCATCAATCCGGCGACTCTCAGCATCACAGCCGTCGTCCAGAGTAAAACCTACGGGACATTGGCGGATCCCGA
>DNRQ01000197.1:0-253 GCA_003499925.1 Geobacter sp. | reverse complement strand
GACCAAGGGGACCTTAGTGCTGGCAGCAACTACACCATCGACTTTACCGGCGCCAATCTCGTCATTAATCCGGCATCTCTCACCATCACTGCCGCCGGTCAGAGTAAAACCTACGGGACACTGGCGGACCCCGAGCTCAGCTACGGCACCAGCGGCTTGGTGAACGGCGACACCAGCGCCATAATTACCGGCAGCCTCCACAGGGCTCCCGGCCAGGACGCGGGCAGCTATGCCATAGACCAAGGGGACCTTA
>DNRQ01000178.1 GCA_003499925.1 Geobacter sp. | reverse complement strand
TACTGAAGATAAGCGGTAAATTTTTAAACGCTAATTTTCCTCTTGAAGTCATGGGCGCAGTTGACAAAGTGCCGTACCGTCCCTAGACTTCAAGAGGAAAATTAGCGTTTAAAAATTTACCGCTTATCTTCAGTAACGCTGGGTGTGGCTGAAAGTCCCCCTTTGAAAAAGGGGGATTTAGGGGGATTTGCAGTTAGCTGCAAAGCTGCACTCTGTGGCGCCTTGGGCGAAATCCCCCCCGACCCCCCTTTCCCAAAGGGGGGAGCGAGTATCGAGCCTAGTACTGAAGATTGACGCTAATCGGTAAAATTTATCGGGAACGGGGGTCTCATGGCAACGACGACCAGCGATTATCTGGTGCAGCGACTCTTTGACTGGGGGGTGCGCAAGGTTTACGGCTATCCCGGAGACGGCATAAACGGGGTCATGGGAGCGCTCAACCGTGAAAAGGAGAGGGTGGAATTCGTCCAGGCCCGCCATGAGGAGGAAGCGGCGTTCATGGCGTGCGCCCATGCCAAGTTCACCGGAGAGGTAGGCATCTGCATAGCGACATCGGGGCCTGGCGCCATTCATCTGCTAAACGGCCTCTACGATGCGAAGCTCGATCACCAGCCGGTGGTGGCCATCGTGGGGCAGCAGGCGACCACCGCCCTGGGCGCCGATTACCAGCAGGAGGTGGATCTGCTATCGCTCTTCAAGGATGTGGCGCACCATTACGTGCATATGGCGACCAGTCCCTCGCAGGTCCGTCACCTGGTGGACCGCGCCGTGAGGATCGCGCTTGCCGAGAGGACCGTCACCTGCATCATCCTTCCCAGCGACATACAGGAGATGGATGCCGTCGCCTCCCCCGACAGGAAACACGGGACCACCTTCACCGGGCTTGGTTTTACCAGGCCGGATGTGGTTCCCAGGCGGGACGACCTGCAACGTGCGGCCGCAATACTGAATGCGGGGCAGAAGGTCGCCATCCTGGTCGGCGCCGGTGCGCTCGGGGCATCGGAGGAGGTGACCGTGGTGGCCGAGCTGCTGAGTGCGGGCGTGGCCAAGGCGCTGCTCGGCAAGGCGGTCCTCCCCGACTATCTCCCCTTCGTGACCGGCTGCATCGGTCTGCTCGGTACCAAGCCGAGTTGGGAGATGATGAACGACTGCGACACCTTCCTGATGATCGGCAGCGGCTTTCCCTATTCCGAATTCCTCCCCAAGGAGGGGCAGGCGCGCGGGGTGCAGATCGACATCAGCCCGCGCATGCTGGGGCTGCGCTACCCCATGGAGGTGAATCTGCAGGGGGACTGCCTGCTTACCCTGAGGGCGCTGATTCCGCTGCTGCAAAAGAAGACCGACCGGCAGTGGCGCGACACCGTCGAGAAGAACGTGCGTGAATGGTGGGAGATCCTGGAGGCGCGGGCCATGATCCCGGCCAATCCGATCAACCCGCAGCGCCTGTTCTGGGAACTCTCTTCAAGGCTTCCCGACAACTGCATCATCACCTGCGATTCCGGCTCGGCGGTCAACTGGTATGCCCGCGACCTCAAGATGCGCCCCGGCATGATGGCCTCGCTCTCGGGCGGGCTTGCCACCATGTGTCCCGGTCTCCCCTATGCCATAACGGCGAAGATGAACCATCCGGAAAGGATGGTGATCGCCTTGGTGGGCGACGGCGCCATGCAGATGCAAGGCATAAACAATCTGATCACCGTCGCCAAGCACTGGAAGAGCTGGAGCAATCCCCGCATGGTGATCCTGGTGCTGAACAACCGGGATCTGAACCAGGTCACCTGGGAGCAGCGCGTCATGAACGGCGACCCGAAGTTCAGCGGCTCGGAGGACGTGCCCGAGTTTCCGTATGCGCGCTATGCGGAGATGCTGGGCCTGGCAGGGGTGGAGCTGAGCCGGCCGGAGATGATCGTGACCGCCTGGGGTATGGCGCTCACAGCGGACAAGCCCGTAGTGATCGATGCCCACTGCGACCCGGACGTGCCGCCGCTTCCTCCCCATATCACCTTCGAGCAGGCCAAGGGGTTTCTCTCCTCGCTTTTCAAGGGGGACCCGAACCGCAGCGGAATAGTGACCCAGTCGGCAAAACAGATGATGTCGACTCTGCTCTCAAGGAGTGAGAAGTAGGAAAGGCGATGTCGCCCCCCCCCGGTCAAACCCCATCCCCACCCCAACCCTCCCCTTGAAGGGGAGGGAGTTTTTGTTTCTCGTTCCCAAGCTGGAGCTTGGGAACGAGATGGCTATCAGTCGCTGATCTGCAGCTTGCGTCAGTGCAGCGGGAAGTCCCCCTTTGAAAAAGGGGGATTTAGGGGGATTTGCCTTAAAGCCTTCGGCACTCCGTGGCAACTGGGGTAAAATCCCCCCCGACCCCCCTTTTACAAAGGGGGGAGGTCTTGTGGCTGCAGAGCCCACCCATCCTGATACGGCTTGATCTAAGCAGGACCCGAATAAGATGGTAGACTGCCTGCTGGATCTTCCGCTATCGCCTGCGGCAGCGGAGAAAACCGGGTATGGGAGTCACCAACGGTAAAGGATGAACAGCCTGAACGTGTGCTGAGGAAAGAAATGAAAATCGTGACTAAAAAGTTCAAGGCTCAAGACGGCGAAACGATCGCGCTTAGGAAATGCCCCACCTCCATCGAGCCTCTCTACAGTTCCAAGGAGCAATATCAGGAACTTCTCAATGAACAAGTTCAGCAACTAAGCGCACTGCAAGGTCTGCTTTACGCAAGCAACCGTTACTCCGTGTTGCTGATTTTCCAGGCCATGGACGCGGGGGGGAAGGACGGCGCCATCAAACACGTGATGTCCGGCATCAATCCCCAGGGCTGCCAGGTCTTCTCCTTCAAGCGACCAAGTACCGAGGAACTGCAACATGATTTTCTCTGGCGCGGGATCTGCCGTCTGCCGCAGCGCGGCCAGATCGGCATCTTCAACCGCTCCTACTACGAAGAGGTGCTCATCGTCCGGGTGCATCCGGAGATGCTTCGCGGACAGGGCCTTCCTGATGAACTGCTTGACGAGAAAACCATCTGGCGCGATCGATATCGCTCAATTCAGGAGATGGAAGGGCATCTGCATAGAAACGGCACCCGCATCATCAAGTTCTTCCTGCATATCTCGAAGGAGGAACAGAAGAAACGGTTGCTTGAGCGGCTCGACAATCCGGAGAAGAACTGGAAGTTCAGCCACGACGACATAGAGGAGAGAAACCTCTGGAAGCAGTACCAGGAGGCCTACGAAAAATGCATCAGCGCTACAAGCAGCAAGCAGGCGCCTTGGTATATCATCCCGGCTGACGACAAGAAAAGCGCACGGCTCATCATTTCACAGGTCATCCTGGACACGCTCAAGGAACTGAAGATGCATTATCCCGAGGCGGTGCGCGGCGAGGACTTGCTGGAGATCCGAAAACAGTTGGCGGAGTCGGAGTGATCGAAGATGTACGCTTTGAAAAAGTTGGGGGAGGTCTTATAAATAATAATTCCGATTAGCATCAATTTTAACTGTAAAAGCTGTAACGCAAAGGACGCGAAGAACTGCGCGCGAAGAACGCAAAGTACAGGCATTTTGTTCACCCCATGGACTTGTTTTTCCCCGCGTTCTTCGCGCCTCCTCGCGTTCTTTGCGTAACAGGCTTTGGTCATCCGCATTGATACTGAAGTTCAGCGCTAACCGGTAATAATAAAGGCGGCTTCACGCCGCCTTTATTCAAGGTGTATCCGGTTATCGGAGCATGCCTCGCCCCGCGACAAGGCCAGCTATCAGCAATATAACTGCGACCGCTAAGAACAGGTAGAACAGCATCTTGGCAACACCCGCCGCTGCAGTGGCGATGCCACCAAAACCGAAGAACGCGGCGACGACGGAAATGATGAAGAATATCAGTGCCCACCGTAGCATGATCAATCACCTCACTTTTCTAATTAATCTTAGCTAAGTTTAGTATAGCATACGCCAGCTGCCGTTTAAAAGCGCGAGTTGCCTAGTTGTCCCCAGCTGTTCTTCAGAGAAGCCGCACTCTTCCCCCCTCCCTCTCCTCCCTCTCCTCCCCCCTCCGGGGGGAGGANNGTGGGCACGGCCCACCCTACATGTTCACGGAATCACCGCTTAACTTTAATGGCAGTGGGGCCGGGGTGAGGGGGTGCTAGCGCTTGACAGGAATTGTCACAGGAGTTTCAACTCGCAGATGTTTCCAGCTTCTCTATGCAGCTCTCCAGGTCGATGCCCGGTCCCAGGACTCCGCTGAACAGATCCCCCAGATGCTCTATCCGTGACGGCATGGTCTCGATGGTAAACTGGCGAGGATCCAGCCCGGACTTTACTTCCTCCCACCTGAGCGGTGCGGAGACTGTCGCACCGGGTCTGGGACGGATACTGTAGGGGGCGGCAAGGGTCTGCCCGGCTTTGTTCTGAAGGAAATCGAGATAAACCTTTTTCTGCCGCTTCTGCGGGCTGCGTACCAGGCTGGTAAAATCCGGCACTTTGTGGTGCGCTATGGTCGCCACAACTCGGGCGAATTTCTCCGCGGTATCGTAGTCGTATCTGGCGCCCAGCGGGACGTAAATGTGCATGCCGGTTGCGCCGGAG
>DNRQ01000161.1 GCA_003499925.1 Geobacter sp. | reverse complement strand
GCGGAACTATATCCAAAACAAAGGCTGTGCCTTTACCTCCCTTTGCAAAGGGGGGCAAGGGGGGATTTTTCCCACCTGAGCTGACTAAATCCCCCCGACCCCCCTTTTCCAAAGGGGGGAGCGAGTATCGAGCCTCGTACTGAAGATCAGCGCTAATCGGTTTAAGTTAAGCTCCTACCTGCTGCTCGCTCCCCCTCCCTTGATGGGCCTGCGCGCCGAAGCGCTCGACGCGTAGGCGGTAGGGGCTGGGAGAGGGGGGGGAATGCCTAAAAAGGCATTCCTTTTCACCGTCCCTACGGCGGGCATTCGGCGCACATCGACTTGAACAGGTTCGTGCTGAGATACCGGTCGCCGCGGTCGGGAATGATGACTACTATCAACCCCGATTCCAATTCCGACGCCAGCCTGAGCGCCCCGGCCACGGCGGCCCCTCCGGACATGCCGCAGAAAATCCCCTGCCGCATGGCGAGCAGCCTGGCGGTCTCGAAGGCGTCATCGTCCTCCACCACGATCTTGCGGTGATGGGCAGTGGCGTCGTAGATGGGCGGCACTATCGCCTCCTTCATGTTCTTCAGTCCCTGCACCTTGTGCCCCAGCACCGGCTCGACTGCTACGATCCGGACCTCCGGCTTTACTTCCCCAAAGTATCTGGCAAGACCCATGAGGGTGCCGCCGGTGCCCATGCCGGCCACCAGATGCGTTATTCTCCCCTCGGTCTGCTGCCATATCTCAGGGCCGGTTGTTTCGTAGTGCGCCAGTACGTTGTTCGGGTTGGCGTACTGGTTTGGCATGTAGTAGCGCTCCGGGTCGCCCGCGAGGATTTTATGGGCCAGACGGATCGCCCCGTCGGTAGCCTCGCACCCGGGAGAGAGCACGATCTCTGCGCCATACGCCTCCAGCACGCTGCGCCGCTCCACGCTGACACATGCGGGCATGACCAGCTTGATGCGATATCCCCTGGCCGCCGCGATCATCGCAAAGGCAATGCCGGTGTTGCCCGATGTAGGCTCCAGGATCACTTTGTCCGGGGTCAGTTCACCGCTCGCCTCGGCAGCCAGAATCATTTGGCGTGCCGGGCGGTCCTTTACCGATCCGCCGGGATTGTTACCTTCCAGCTTTGCCATGATCCGGACGCCGGGGTTCTTGTTGAGCGCGCCGATTTCGACGATGGGTGTTGATCCGATTGATTCGAGAAGACTTTGACCTTTCACGTGTGCCTCATTTCGTTCGTTTGGAAGTTAGTAAGCTCATGTACCGACTATGATAAAGAGGGAAAACTGAGTCCGCCAAACAGGAAGGATACTACCTCGTTTGCCAGTCTTTCACCTGCATGCCCGAGGCAAGATTGGGAAGGATCAGCGACCAGATAGGTGATAGTCACTTTCTGACCAACTCTCGCATTGCATTCTGATTCGGTCCCGACGTAGCTGCGGCCTCCGATGCTGAAAGCGTACTCGCATCGGCCTGCAGGTTCAGCTTTGATGATGACCGCTTGGCAGTTGGAACCTTTGCGGATGAGGCGCAGATAGTCGCCCCAGCCGCGCTCCTTGGCTGTTATACCGATGAGGATGGATAGTATAACCACCAGACCGATACCGCAAATTAACCACATGTTTGCGAAAGCTGGAGCCTTGTGTTGATCTTCCATACTCAAGTTTCCTTGCTAAAACTAAGCGATCCGCGGTCCCTGGATCTGGAACAAGCCCGGCCCGATATCTCCCCGCAAGCTGTCACTTGAAAAGGGTGTGTTCAAGGAGGATCTTCAACCCGATAAGGCAGAGCACCAACCCTCCGCAGACCTCCACGCGCTTGCCCCAGTCGTTACCCAGCCGTCGTCCCAGCAGCATGCCGCACACGGTAAGGATCCCCGCGACCACACCTATGACCGCGGCAGGAAACCAGACGCTGACGTTGAGCATGGCAAGGGACAGCCCTACCGCCAAGGCATCGATGCTGGTAGCCACAGACAGCATGACCATGGTGAGCCCACGTGTGGGGTCGGAGGCGGATTTATCCTCCTCCTCATCAAGAGCCTGGTGGATCATCCTGCCTCCAACCACCGCGAGAAGCCCGAAGGCGATCCAGTGGTCGTACGACGAGATCCATTTCTGCACAGTCATGCCGAGCAGCCAGCCGCCGATCGGCATCAGCGCCTGGAACAGGCCGAAATGAAACCCTAAACGAAACAGGTGGCGCCGCGTTATAGGATTGATAACGGCTCCCGCGGCCAAAGCAACGGCGAACGCGTCCATGGCCAAGGCGAGGGCGATACCGAAAATAGTCAACCAATCCATCAAAGAACCTCTTGAAATGATGCGGTGCCGGAGCTAACCCCATCCCCGCCCCGACCCTTCCCTTGAAGGGGAGGGAGTTTTTACAGCGCTCTTAAGTAACTTGGAGCTAACCTGCTGATTTTGTATCCAGGAGTCCCCTCCCCCGGAGGGGGAGGGTTAGGGNNGAAGCCAGCAGTCTTCCCCCCTCCCGACCTCCCCCCTCCGGGGGGAGGAGCAAGTGGTGCTGCACGTCGGGTTACGCCTTGCAGGCTAACCCGACCTACTTGTCTCCGACTGAGGTAGCGCCGCAAGCGCCGTGAAGTGCTAATCAGGCAGGTTTTGAAATCCTGCTTACTTTCCCTCTGTTAAGACCCGCGACACGATCCGGAGACCGGTTCCGGTTTTCACCACCTCATAACGCGGGAACGGTTTCGCCCCCGTGTCGAAAACCAGCCGCAGCTTTCCCTCGAAAGGGGCGATGCGGGCCTTCAGGACACCGAACGGGTTGGCCGCAATGACGATCGTGCTGAGCGTACTCCGAGCGCCCTGAATATCCATCACCAGGCGTCCCGGCTGTTGCAGGGTGAATGCCTTGAACTCACTGATGTTGCCGCTCGACCTGATTTCGATGGCATCCGCGCCGCAATGGACCCCGGTCACGGTGACCGGCTGATTGCTTACCGGCACGACCGGCTTCAATACGGATTTCGGAGCAGTAGCAGAAACCGGAGCCGGAGCAGGAGACGACGCATGAGCAGAAGCCGGGGTCGGAGTCGGCGCATGAGCAGAGGCAGAAGCCGGAGAAGGCGCAGCAGGCCTCGCCGCGGCTGGCTTTCCTTCCGGACCGCTTCCCGGCTTTGCCGCAGCCGTACCTGCAGTTGAACCCGCTGCAGGTTTGCGCAAGTAAAATGTCAGCTTAGTTTTGTCCGCGGAGTCAGTTGGGGCCGAAAAGTCGGCATCTTCGGTTAAATTGATGGAGACGCGGCTGACCTGGACATCGTTGACGGTTTTCTTCTCGAGGGAGACGGTGGAGATGATTGCCGACTTATACTTGTAAACGGTGTCGGGTCGGCCGGTCTCGGTCCCGGGCAGATCGATGATGACCCTGAGCAACTGCGGCATTTTTGTGTACTTATACTCAAACTTCTTGTCGGCGCTGATTTCCACTCCCAAGTCGTCTCCGGACCTGAAAACCCTGATTCCCTTGATAACCGGCAGCGACTCCTCTGCCTGGAGCCATGCAGGGGCAGACACCAACCCCAGCGCCATTACCGTCATCAGGATGAATTTATTGCTACCCATTATGATCTCCTCGTGCTCTCTCCACCTTTTTCTCCACTCCACGTCCACCTGAAAGCGTCGTTTCAATTTTTGAAAACTATCATGATTTTTCCCTCCCTTCACTATATTTCTGGATCCCAGTGAAAAAGCCCTTCGTCTGCAAGGAGATTCTCCAAAAGACAACGGCGTTTTCTTGCACTACATGACTCCGTTTTAAGCGGGTAATCATGGCTGGCAAGGAGGGAGGAGGTTTTATGGCTACAGATTGGCATCGGCTGCACCTAAAACATGAAAATATAAAAATTAAGTACAATAAATCGCACAACGATGTTATCTTTCTAACCTAATTTTCGCCATCCGGGCAGCTGATAAATGGAGGGTCGCATGAACTGTCAACAAAGGCGCAGTCTTCAGCGAACGAGAACCATCGGTAAAGGTCGGATTGGCGAGGTATTGGCCGGCGTGCTGTTTGCGCTGGCGATCCTGGCGACGGCGCTGTTTTCCCCGCGAGCGGCGCATGCGGCGGGGTACAGTGCAGTGGGAAGCATGATAACGGCTAGAGCGATTCATACCGCGACACTGCTCCCAAACGGCAAGGTGCTGGTCGCGGGAGGGATGAATTCAAGCGGTGATCTGTCCAGCGCCGAGCTCTACGACCCGGCGACCGGTACCTTCTCCACCACCGGCCCACTCTCCAGGGCGCGCCAGGAACAGACGGCGACCCTGCTCCCAAACGGCAAGGTGCTGATCGCCGGGGGCAGAAATGGCGTGTCACGACTGGCCAGCGCGGAGATCTACGATCCCGCCACGGAGACTTTTACCGCCACCGGGAGCATGGCGACGGCGCGCGATGGACACACGGCGACCCTGCTCCCCAACGGCAAGGTACTGATCGCGGGGGGAGGTTATGGGCACCCCATCTCAGGCGCGGAAATCTACGACCCGGCCAGCGGTCTGTTTACCTCCGCTGGAAATATGTTCACGGCGCGAGTGAGTCACACCGCGACCTTACTCCGCAACGGCAAGGTGCTGTTCGCGGGAGGATTGAGTTTTACTTCTCTAACCGTCGCGGAGCTTTACGATCCGGCGACAGGCGTCTTTACCCCTACCGGAGCAATGATCGGATCGCGTTTTGAACATACGGCGACTCTGCTCGCCGACGGCAAGGTGCTGCTCACGGGAGGATGGATGAGAACCGACACCGGCTTTAGCGGCCTACGTGCGGAACTCTATGATCCGGCCACCGGAACCTTTGTTGCCGCGGCAAACATGACCACGTACAGGTCCAGGCACACGGCGACCCTCCTCCCCAACGGCAAGGTGCTGATCTCGGTGGGTAACGGCGGAAACGCGACGGAACTCTACGACCCCCAAGTAGATACCTTCACCAGTACCGGCGACTCCGCTGTTTACCGCAAAATGCATACGGCGACCCTCCTTGCCAACGGCAAGGTGCTGATCGCCGGAGGATCGATTCCGTTCGGCGCATACCTGTCCGTCGCCGAGCTTTACGATCCGGCGACTCCCTTCTTTGCCCCCACCTTCCCCATGAACGGTTCCCGTTCCGACCATACGGCGACCGTGCTTCCCAACGGCAAGGTGTTGATCGCGGGAAGAGACCATAACGGCAACATCGACGGCGCCGAGATCTACGACTCGGTAAACAACATTTTTTCGGCATACGCGGACGTGGACATGGCGCGGCAATCCCACACGATGACACTGCTTCCCGACGGCAAGGTACTGGTCGCCGGGGGATATAACTCAAGCCACGACGACCTGTCCGGCGCCAGAATCTTTGACCCGGAGACCGGAACCTTCTCCTTCGCGCCGGAAATGAGCGCGGCACGCAGCGGTCACACCGCGACACTCCTTTCCACCGGCAAGGTGCTTATGGCAGGGGGAAGTGGCATTTCCAGAGCGGAACTCTTCAACCCGGTCATGCCTGGGTTCTCGGAGACGGGGGCCATGATCTCGACACGTAGCGGCCACACGGCGACCCTGCTCCCGAACGGCAAGGTACTGATCGTCGGAGGAGTAAATGGCGGCGTGTATCTGTCCAGCGCGGAGAGCTACGATCCGGCCACCGGGATATTTTCCGCCGCCGGCAGCCTTTCCACGGCGCGTGAGCATCATACGGCGACACTGCTTCCCAACGGCAAGGTACTGATCACGGGAGGATCGAATTCCAGCGGCGTACTCGCAGCAGCCGAGCTTTACGACCCCGTTTCGGGAAGCTTCAGCGTCGTGGCCGGCGGGATGACAACCGGGCGGCGCATGCACCGGGCCGTTTTGGGAGCAGACGGCGCGGTACTGATACTTGGCGGCGTCAACGGCGCCAATGGCACGCTCGCCAGCACCGAGATGTACCGGCCGGAAAGCAACTCCTTTGTCGCCATGCCCGACATGACCACCCCTAGACAAGCGCACACCGCGACCCTCCTCCTCGACGGCAGGATATTCATCGCGGGAGGCGATAACAGCGGCGGGAATCCGTCCAGCGCCGAGCTTTACGATCCCGGCTCCGGTTTCAGGGAATCCCGTCGACCGGTTATCTCCTCAATTGTCGCCGGTTCATCGCGACTGGTCCTTACCGGTTCCGATTTCCGGGGCAGTGGAGAGGCTTCAGGCGGTGCCACCAACAATTCGTCCACAGGCTATCCGCTTCTGAAGCTGCAGCGCCTGGATAACGACCAGACAACCTTTCTGCTCCCGCACCCGAGCTTCCCCTGGTCGGACAGCTCATTTACGGGAACCATCCCGGCAGGAGTGAGCGCCGGATATTATCTCGTCACCGTGGTGACCAACGGAATTCCGAGCCTGAGCAAGGTGCTGCGGATCTCCCCCGGCCTCGCCGTCACTCCCGTTTCCCACAATTTCGGGGACATCGCCACCTGGCGCCTGGTAGCCGCAACCTTCACCATACGAAACAACGACTGGGACGGCAGAGTGGTAAATTCAGCCACCTTAACCGGAGAGGGCGCCGCCGGATTCACCATCAACGCCGGAAGTTGCGGATATCTCCCGAAATTTCTCGCGCCCGGCGCCGCCTGCAGCATCTCGGTCGGTTTTCTCCCCGGAGCAACCGGGACCAAAAACGCCGTACTGACGGTAACCTCGGACTCGCCGGACAATCCGGAGCTTGCTCTCCCACTGGCGGGAAGGGGGGTAAACCTGCTGGAGCTCACTGTCGCAGGTGCCGGAACCGGGACGGTTTCGACAGTGCCGGGCGGCAGTTGCAGCAGCAATTGCACCGTTGCCACGGAGAGCTCAACGCTTACCCTTAGCGCCCAGCCGGCAGCGGGCTCCGTCCTCTGGGGCTGGACGGGGTGCGATTCCTCTCCAACGGAAAACAGCTGCACCACCTCCGCGGCCAATTCCTGGAAGGTCACGGCGCTCTTTAACCTGGTGAGCGGCCCGGGCATCACCATCACGGGGAGCACGGTCTCGAAGCGGGACCGGCATACGGCGACCGTTCTCGGCAACGGCAAGGTGCTGATCACCGGGGGAAGCAACGGGGCGACATATCTCAAATCCGCCGAAATTTACGATCCGGCCACCGGGACCTTCACCGCCACGGGAAACATGACCGTAGCTCGGCATGGGCACACGGCGACCTTCCTTTCCAACGGCAAGGTGCTGATCACCGGAGGGTACAACTATCCCGACGGCGTCCTCGCCGGCGTCGAAATATACGACCCGGATACGGGGAGCTTTACCGCCGCCGGGCTCCTCTCCCAGGCGCGGCAAGACCATGTGGCAACCCTGCTCCCCAACGACCGTGTCTTGATCACGGGGGGGTACAACGGCAGCGCCGTCCTGTCCGGAGCCGAGCTCTTCAGACCGGGGTCCGGGACGACCGGCACCGGCGCCATGGTAACGGCGAGACATTATCACACGGCGACACTGCTTCGCGACGGCAAGGTATTGATCACCGGAGGCCAGGACCTGGGCGGCCTCCTCGCGGCCGCGGAACTCTACGACCCGAAAACGGAAACCTTCTCCGCCACCGGCGCCATGGCCAAGGCCAGAACCGGACACACGGCAACCCTCATCCCCGGGGGCCGGGCACTTATCGTGGGGGGGAACAGCGCATCCGCGATGGCGGAACTCTACGACCCTCTCACCGGCACCTTCCATCAGACGGCAAGCCTGGGCGAGTACCGATTGCGACACGCGGCGCTCCTGCTCCCCAACGGCAAGGTGCTGATAACCGGAGGAGCCAATTCAGGCGGCGTGCTCACCGGCGTTGCGCTCTACGATCCGGCTGCCGGGACCTTCAGCGCCGCCGGGAGCCTGGCCGCGGGGCGCGAAAATCACACCATGACCCTTCTGCTCAATGGCGAGGTCCTGATCGCGGGAGGCAGCGCAACAAACATGGCCGAGCGTTACTTCCCGTTCAGCTTCGCGGAAATGATGAGCACGGCGCGTGAGGGAGATCACACGGCAACTCTGCTGCCAAACGGCACCGTGCTGGTAGTGGGTGGATGGAATTCCGCCGCAGAGAGCGCGGACCTTTACGACCCGGCAACCAGAACCTTCTCGGCCACAGGACCCATGGGCGTTGCCAAGCAAGGGCACACGGCTACCCTGCTCCCCAACGGCAAGGTACTGATCGCGGGAGGAAATCGGCAACTCCTCTACGATCCCGCTCAAAAGACGTTTGCCGCTACCGGGAACATGGTGACGGCGCGGGTAGCTCACTCCGCAACCCTCCTTTCCGACGGCAGGGTGCTGATCACGGGTGGCTACGATCCGTCGGACTCCTCAACTCCAGCCGCAGGCGCCGAACTGTATGACCCCGCCACAGGGACTTTCTCGGCCACAGGATCCATGTTCCGGGTCGATGCCGGATCTTCGGCGATCCTGCTCCCCAACGGCAAGGTACTAATCGCCGGAGGCTACGATCCCGGCGTTGGATTCCTCTCCAGCGCGAAACTCTACAACCCGGCCACTGGAACCTTCTCAGCCACCGGGAAGATGACCGGGGTTGCGAGAAACGAACCCACGTCGACACTTCTCGCCAACGGGAAGGTGCTGATCAGCGGAGGGATTACTGGGGATGCCTGGGGTACCGCCGATGCGGAGCTATACGACCCGGCCACCGGCACCTTCTCCGCAACCGGCGGCATGGTTACCGGGCGCCACGGGCAGACGACGACGCTGCTTCCCGACGGGAAGGTGCTGGTTGCGGGAGGGGGCAACGGGACCAGCTCCTATCTGGTGGGCGAGGAAATCTACGACCCGGCCGCGGGAACCTTCTCCAGTACGGGGAACATGATCATGCCGCGTGCACGTCATGCGGCGACCGTTCTTCCCGACGGTAAAGTTCTGTTCGTTGGGGGAGTCGGAGGATCCTATTGGCACTCCGTCGGGGCGACTGCGAGCGCCGAACTCTACGACCCCGGCAGCGCCGGCCGGTTACGATCGACTATTGCGAGCATCGTTGCGGGGAATACACCCGGCAGCCTTGAGGTTACCGGCACCGATTTCACCACGGATATACAGCCGCCGCTGCTGCAACTGAGGCGCCTGGACAACGGCTTTACCGGTTCCGTCGCCGCGGCATCGGCAACTTCCTGGTCCAGGTCAACCTTCACCTCGTCGGCCGTGACCGGGTTCGCCATGGGACACTATCTCGCCATGATGGTCGTCGATGGCATTGCCGGAGAGGGGAAAGTCGTCCTGATCGCCCCGGACCTCAGCGTCGCGCCGGCATCCCATGATTTTACTGCGGTCAACATCGGCACGACGGCGCCGGCTCGCACCTTCGTCTTGAAGGACGCAGGAACCGCGGATCTGTTGCTGGAATCGGTTCAATTGACCGGAGCCGACCCTTCGATGTTCACCCTGTCGCCTGCGACCTGCGGCGCCTGGCCCCGGACGCTGAAACCGGGGGAGCAGTGCACGGTTAGGATCACCTTCACCCCGACATCAGCCGGGGCGAAGAGCGCTTCGCTGACCATCGACTCGGACGATCCCGACCTCCCGTCGAAGGTCATCACGCTCTCCGGCAGCGGCGCGGCGTACAAGCTCTCCCTGGTCAAGCAGGGGAGCGGCAACGGGACGATCACCAGCACTCCGCCGGGGATCGCCTGCAACACCTCCTGTTTCGCCTTCTTTGACGGAGGCAAGGGCGTGACCCTCCACGCGGAGCCCGGACAATTCTCCAGGTTCGGCGGCTGGTCGTCAGGCTGCGCAGGAACCGCCGACTGCCAGGTGACCATGAGCAGCAATAGGACCGTAACCGCCACCTTCGATCTGGACGCACTCCACAAGGCACGCATAGCGGGAGCAGCACCGGTCTATTACTCCACGCTTCAAGCCGCAGCGTCGAGCGCCGCCCTGTCCGGAAGCGTCATCCAGGCATGGGGGACCGAGTTTACCGAAGAGCTGGTGTTAAGCCAGGTGAAATCGTTGGCGATCAAGGGGGGCTACAACGGCGACTACAGCGTCAACGGCGGCGTGACCCTGCTGCGGGGGAGGTTTAGCATCCGCGCGGGAAAGGTGACCGTGGACAGGCTGGTCATCAGGTAGGAGAACATACACAGCAGGCGCTGCATGGGGTGCAACTGGTTCACAATTGGCTGCTCAGATAGATCGTTAAAGCAGCAAAGCGGCCGGGCCTCCCCCGGTAGAGGGGGGCGGGCGCCGGGGCCCGGAGTGCCGCAGCCTTCCTGGGGGGCGTGAGTTCCTGCTTACCCTGCGCCGTGAAAGTCTCTGCGAAACTCGGCTCGATCTCCAGGAACGTCTTGAGTATGCGGGGATCGAAATGCTCGGGCCGCGTCACGGCGTCACCTCGCGAAAGGATGGCGCAGGTGGTTGCGTGGTCCAGAGCGGGCTTGTACGCCCTGCGGCTCCTGAGCGCGTCGTACTGGTCGGCCATCATGACGATCCTGCCGGCCAGCGGAATCTGCTCGCCCGCCAGGCCGTGAGGGTATCCCGATCCGTCCCAGCGCTCGTGGTGGGTCAGCGCGATGGAAGCTGCCATCTGCAGCAGCGGATAGGAGGAGCCGGAGAGGATACGCTCGCCGATGACGGTATGGGTCTTGATGATCCCGAACTCCTGGCTGGTAAGGCGCGTCGGTTTCAGCAGGATCGAGTCCGGGATGCCGATCTTGCCGATGTCGTGCATGGTCGCCGCCAGCGTGATCATCTCCGCGTAATCCTCCGGCAAGCCGAGTCCCCTGGCAATCATCCCCGCATAGGCGCCGATCCTGTTGATGTGTCCGCCGGTCTCCTCGTCGCGCACCTGGGCGGCGGCCGCCAAACGCTCTATGATCTCGATGCTCATTTTTTTCTGGCGCTCATTGGCCTGCCCGACGACGACGTTTGCTGCGCTCTCTTTTTCCATGGCCCGGGCCTCACTCGCGATAGGGAATGCCAAACTGCCTTGCCTATACCTGCTATCAGCAGGGACCGTGCCAACCGGGGAGCAGGCACCGGAAAGCGCGCGGCATGGGCCTTCAGCGCGAGAGACGGGATAATCGCTACGGGTGGGTGGTGCAACGGGGGTTGCGGACTCGGGACTGGTGACGGGTACCAGCGCTTAGATATCAAGTGGTTACGAAAAATAGAAAGCAATGTTGCTCAGCAACCGATGTGGCACCCCCTTCCCCCCTGCACCGCAGGCAACTCAACTTAGCCTTCCCTCCGGAGGGTCGGGAAGGAGCAGGGCAAGCACAGCGGCGACAGCAGTGAGAATCCCGCAGATGAGGTACGGGGCGGTGAAGGCGCCGGTCACGTTGGCGATGAGACCGGCTCCAGCGGGGCCGATCACCTGCCCGATCCCGAAGAAGATGGTGATAGTGGCAAAGGAGGTGGAGGCCCGGGACAGTCCGAGGTATTCTCCGACCGCCGCCGCCATGATCGCGGGTATGGCAAAGACCGCCGAACCGTAGAGGATCAGGGAGAGCACCATGCCGGCTGTCCCGACCTTGAGACCCGCCAGAAGATACGCGGCGGTCTGGATGGCGAAGACGACGTAGAGCCCCCGCCGCCGGCCAATCCGGTCCGAAAGGGCGCCGAACCCGATTCCGGAAAAAAAGCTGAAAAACCCCACCCACGACCAGTACAACCCCGCCCTCGCCTCCGAGATGCCGTACTCCTTCACCATCGTCGTAACGATGAAGGTCCCGTACACCATGAAGGTCGCGCCGAAGAGCAGGTAGAGGATCCCCAACCGGAACAGAACGCTCGCGTCGCCCCTGTGTTCCCGGTGAATGAACTGCTCGGGTGAGGCCTCCGCCATCCTCCCCACTGGTTCGAGCCCCATCTCCGACGGGTGGTTGCGCAGGAAGGCCGCCGCGCAGGCGGCGACGGCGAGGCAGATCGCGCCCAGGACGATCCAGCCGTGCCGCCAACCGTCGGCGCCGAAGCTGCGGTTCAGGGCGGGGATGAGGAAACCGGCGAGGATGATCCCCAGCCCGTTTCCGGCGATGACCAGGCCCGCCGCCCTTCCCCGCTGCTCGCTGCGGAACCAGTAGGTGACCAGGGCCATCAGCGGGATGTTGGTGAAGCCGCTGCCGACGCCGGCCAGAGCGTACAGAATCAGAATCGGGAGGAATCCGGAGCAAAGGCCGATCCCGATCATGCAGAGACCGATGAGAAGCAGTCCCGCGGCCGCGGTCCCGCGGGGGCGGAGCCGTCGCATGAGCCGCGGGGCCGCCAGGACGGAGAGGAGATATCCGACGAAATTTCCCGTTCCAATATACCCCATCAGGTCGTAGGTGAGCCCGAGCCCTGCCTGCATGCCCGGGAGAAGCATCGAATAGGCGTACCGGCCCAGACCGAAGCAGGAAAATAGGCCGAGTGCTCCGGTGGCAACGATGACCCAAGCGTAATGTAGTTTCCGGCGGGTTCCAGCAGTAAGAGACGTGGTCACTAAAGCTACCTGTAGTTGTTCCTGAAAATGGGATCTTCCCCCTTTAGCAAAGGGGGATCGATCGAGCGGGATTTAGTCAGCTCAGGTGGGCAAAATCCCCCCTTGCCCCCCCTTGCCCCCCTTTGCAAAGGGGGGTAAAGGCACAGCCTTTGTTTTGGATATAGTTCCGTTTCCCGACCGCTCAACTACCCTTATATAGCCGTCCCCGTCGGATTTGTCATCTGCAATAACTGCTGAAGAATTCATCAAGCGCCCTGATCCACCCTTCTTTGATGCTTTCAGCCACAAAGCTCCCCTGAAAGCTGTTGCGAGCCAGCTGGTAGGCCTCTTTTGCCCCGAGTTCCGGCAGCGCTGCGAAGGTAGCGGTGAAATTCCGGTTCAGGTATCCTCCGAAGTAGGCCGGGTCGTCGGAATTAATAGTTGCTGCAATGCCGGCAGCCAGCAGTTTGCCGATGTTGTGAGCGGAAAGGCGCGGGAACGCGCATAGCTTCACATTGGAGAGCGGGCATACCGTCAACGGAATGCGTTGCCGAGCCAGACGTCCGACAAGCTGGGGATCGTCCAGGCAGTGCACGCCGTGGTCGATCCTTTCCGCCTTCAGCAGGTCAAGGGAATGGGTAATGTATTCGGCTGATCCCTCTTCTCCGGCGTGAGCTACCAGCCGCAGTCCCAGTTCCCGGCATTTTGCGAATACCGTGGCGAATTTCTCCGGCGGGTTTCCGAGCTCGCCGCTGTCAAGGCCAACCCCGATGAACTTGTCGCGAAACGGCAGAGCCTCTTGCAGAGTCGCGAAAGCGTCCTCTTCAGTCAGATGGCGCAGAAAGCAGAGTATCAGTGAGGCACTCATTCCCAGTTCTTCTCGGCCGCGACGGATTGCCCGATCCAGTCCGCTGATCACCGTTGCAAAAGGGATTCCCCTGGCGGTATGCGTCTGTGGATCAAAGAAAATCTCTGTGTGAATTACATTCTCGGCTTTGGCACGCGTCAGGTAGGCCCGGGCCATGTCAAAGAAATCTTCTTCTTTTTGCAACACGCCGGCTCCGGCGTAGTAGATCTGCAGAAAGCTCTGCAGATCCGTAAAGTCATAGGCAGCACGCAGCTCCTCTATGGTTCGATACGGCAGATCGATCCGGTTCCTGGTTGCCATCTCAAAGATCATTTCCGGCTCAAGCGAGCCCTCGATATGGATGTGCAACTCCGCCTTCGGCATCCGGCAGAGGATGTCATGCAGCTCTTCCCGTGGAATCAAGTCCAGATTCATGTGTCGTTACTCCTGTATCCGGCACCACCCTTCGTTCGACGTGCTGCCGGCTGTCCGAGAATGCCATTTTCTCACCAACTCTGCCAATATAATATCAAAGGCTAACCCGCTGCAGACACAAAAGAATTACCGATTAGTACCAATCTCCCGCCTGGNNGGGGGAGGGTGAGGCTTGTGCGAGCTTTTCACCCTCTCCCCAGCCCTCCCCCATCAAGGGGGAGGGGGTGTTTGCGCAGTTTGCGGGAGATTCGTACTAATCAGGAAAGAATTTGCAAAGATGGCGGTTTATTTCCTTACCTGGAAGAATCTCCAGACGTTGCCCCGTCTGCTCAGGCGCCCCGCACAATGCAAATATTACCATTAAGGGTTGTAAACCAGCCCAAAAGGCATTATACAAAGAATGCTGATCTCGTCACACCGCCTACTCCCACTTCCTGTCACCGCCTGCAGCACCCCGTGCTTCAATTCATTACAGGAGGAACCAACATGCGACGGCCATCCATACTAGCGGTAATCATCGCGCTGCTCTGCCTCTGGGCAACTACGGCGGGAGCGGAAACCTACCCGAACAGGTTCTGGCACGATTACGACCCGGACCCTCCGCCGAACCAGCCCCAAGGCTATTACACCTACGATCCCATCACGATCACCGGCAACGCCACCTGGAGCGCGGCCAACGGGCCGTACATCCTGCAGAACATGGTGACGGTCGCCACCGGGGCAACCCTGACCATCGAACCGGGGACCGTGGTGCAGGTGGCGGGCGCCTTTCGCCTCCACGTGGGCGGGACGCTTTCGGCCGCCAGCGTCACCTTCACCGGTAGCGCCCCCTGGCTTGGCATCTACCTGTCGCCCGCCTCGGGCGCCTCGACACTCGACGGATGCCTGGTGGAAAACGCCGGAGCGTACAACAGCGGCTACGGCCTCGGGGTTCTGGCGCACGGCTCCTGGGAACTTACCGCGATCTACATCGACTCCTGCGCTCCGCAGATCACCAACTGCCGGATCAAAAGCAGCCAGACCCACGGCATATCCCTCTACGCCAGCAGTGCGACCCTTGCCGGCAACAGCTTCGAGAACATGGGGGAAAGCTACTACCCGATCTCCCTCGATACCACCAACTCCTTCCCGATCATGAGCGGTAACGCCACCAGCGGCACGGGATTCAACGGCGTCGGGCTGGCCGGCGGCGACATCTCAGCGTCCGGAACCTGGAACCGGCCCGGCGCGAGCTTCCCGTACCTCACGCGCGGGTCGATCACCATTCCCGTGGGGCGCGCCCTCGCCATCGATCCCGGGGTCACCGTCAAGGCCAACGGCGCCGACGCGCTCTATGTCAACGGCAACCTGACCGCATCCGGCACGGCCCCGCTCCCGATCACCTTCAGCTCACGGAGCGCGACGCCGACCGCCGGCGCCTGGCGGGGCATCTACCTGGCACCGACCGCGACCGCTTCCTCATTTAGTCACGTCACCATCAATTACGCCGGGGGGTATTTGGGCGGTTACGGGCTCAATGTAAACGTCCATGGGGAATGGGTTAAGGCGGCTTTGTACCTCGACGGCGTCAGCCCGCCGCTCAGCAACGTTTCAATTCTCAACAGCGAGACCAACGGCCTGGAGATGTACGGCGCCACGCCCGACATCGCCAACGGCGTCTATTCCAACTGCGGCTGGAGCGGCCTGAAGGCCAGCGGAGCATCGCGCCCCGTCATCAACAGCACCTCGTTCACCGGCAACGGCGCGGCGGGCTACTACAGCGTCAGCCTCGACGCCTCATCGGTCCCCAATCCGACCGGCGTGACCTTTTCCGGCAACAGCTTCCAGGGGATACAGATACGCGGCGGCGCCCTCCCCGCCAGCGCCCTCTGGAAGAACTGGAGCGCCAACGCCCCCTACGCCGTGACCGGAGACGTCACCGTCAACGCCGGCGTCACCCTGACCATCGAGCCGACCACTGCCGTAAAGTTCTGGAAAACCGGGCTCTACGTCTACGGCACCCTCAACGCCAACAGCACGACCGGCCGCATCGCCTTCACCTCGCTGACCGATGACGCCATAGGCGGCGACACCAACGGCGACGCGGGCGCCGCGCCGACCTCATCCCCCGGCCCCGGCGACTGGAAAGGAGTCTATCTCTCCCCCGCCTCCGGCCTATCGCTGCTCGCCAACTGCGACATCGACCATGCCGGTTTCTACAACGGCGGCTACGGCCTCAAAGTTTTAGCGCAAGGCTACTGGGAACTTACCGCCATCTACATCGACTCCTGCGCCCCGCAGATCACCAACTGCCGGATCAGAAACAGCCAGACCCACGGCATATCGCTCTTCGCCAGCAAAGCGACCCTTGACGGCAACAGCTTCGTGAGCATGGGGGAAAGCTACTACCCGATCTCCCTCGATACCACCAACTCCTTCCCGATCATGAGCGGCAACGCCACCAGCGGCGCGGGGTTCAACGGCGTCGGGCTGGCCGGCGGCGCCCTCACCTCTTCCGGAACCTGGAACCGTCCCGGCGCGAGCTTCCCGTACCTCACGCGCGGGTCGATCACCATTCCCGCGGGACTCGCCCTCGCCATCGATCCCGGGGTCACCGTCAAGGCCAACGGCGCCGAAGCGCTCTACGTCAACGGCAACCTGACCGCCTCCGGCACGGCACTGCTCCCGATCACCTTCAGTTCACGGAGCGCGACTCCGGCCGCCGGCGACTGGCGGGGGATCTACCTGGCACCGACCGCGACCGCTTCATCGTTTAGTCACGTCACCATCAATTACGCCGGGGGGTATTTGGGGGGCTTCGGGCTCAATGTAAACGTCCATGGGGAATGGGTTAAGGCGGCCTTGTACCTCGACGGAGTCAGCCCGCCGCTCAGCAACGTTTCGGTTCTCAACAGCCAGACCAACGGCCTGGAGATGTACGGCGCCAAGCCTGACATCGCCAACGGCGTCTTTTCCAACTGCGGCTGGAGCGGCCTGAGGGCCGGCGGCGCATCCCGCCCCGTCGTCAACACAACCTCGTTCACCGGCAACGGCGCGGAGGGCTACTACTCCGTGAGCCTTGACGCCTCATCGGTCCCGAACCCCACCGGGGTCACCTTCACCGGCAACAGCTTCCAGGGGATACAGATACGCGGCGGCGACCTCGCCGCCAGCGCCCTCTGGAAGAACTGGAGCGCCAACGCCCCCTACGCCGTGACCGGCAACGTCACCGTCAAGGCCGGCGTTACCCTGACCATCGAGCCGACCACCACGGTGAAGCTCTGGGGGGTGGCGCTCTACGTGTACGGCACCCTCAACGCGAACAGCACGACAGGGCGGATCACCTTTACCTCGCTTGCCGACGACAGCATCGGCGGCGACACCAACGGCGATGCCAAAGCCTCCGCACCGGCCCTCCCCGCAGCCGGCAACTGGCGGGGGATCTACCTCTCGCCGGCGTCCGGCGCCTCCGTCCTCGCCAACAGCGTCATCAATTTTTCCGGTGCCTATGCCGGCGGCTACGGCCTCAACCTGATACCCCACAGCGGCTACGTCATGGCCGCCCTCTACGTCGACGACAGCAATCCCAGGATCACCGGCTGCCAGGTCCTGAACAGCGAGACCCACGGCATCAGGCTCTGGAGCAGCAGCGCGACCTTGACCGGCAATCTCTTTCAGAACATGGGCGCCGGCTACTACCCGATCCTCTTCGACAGCCTCGACAGCTACCCGGTCATGAGCGGCAACGCGACCTCCGGCACCGGCTACAACGGCATCGGCCTCCCCGGCGGCGAGATCTCAGTCTCCGGCGCCTGGAACCGCCCCGGCGCCGGTTTCCCCTATCTGATGAACGGCCAGTTGCGGCTCAAAGAGGGGATCTCCCTCAGCATCGACGCCGGCAACACCGTCAAGTCCAACTTCGACGCCATCCACGTCTTCGGCACCCTGGGCGCCGCCGGGACCACGGCGCTTCCCATCACCTTCACCAGCCGGGCCGCAACGCCTGGTCCGGGGAGTTGGCGGGGGATCTACCTGGCACCGAGCGCCGCCGTCACGGCCATGAGCCATGTCACCATCGAGTACGCCGGTGCCTACAGCGGCGGCTACGGTTTGAACATACTTACGCACGGGGAGTGGGCGCGCGCGGCACTCTACCTGGACGGCATCAGTCCGTCGCTCGACACCGTTTCGATCCTCAACAGCGAAACCAACGGCCTGACGCTGTACGGCGCGTCCCCCGCCATAACCCACGGCCGCTTCGAAAACTGCGGCTTGAGCCAACTCAGCGCAGCCGGCGGCTCGTTGCCGACCGTCAGCAGCACCAGGTTCATCGGGGCCTCCGCCAACAACGGCCTTTTCACCACCACTCCGGCCCAGGTCATCATGGCCCGCAATAACTACTGGGGCTCGTCGGCCGGCCCGACCCACGCCAGCAATCCTGCCGGGACCGGCGTGAAGGTATCCGACGGCGTCGACTTCGGCTCGTTCCGCGCCGACTCCGGATGGCTCCTCAGCATCGCGTTCGCCGGAAACGGCGGCGGCAACGTCACCAGCATCCCATCGGGCGTCTCCACCACCGGCAGCTGGTCGGCCTACCAGCCCGACGGCACGGCGTACACCCTCAAGGCTACCGGCGACTCCGACTCCCTCTTTGGCGGCTGGTCGGGCGCCTGCATCGGGGATGGAGACTGCTCCGTGACGATGAACGACGACCTCAGCACCACCGCCACCTTCACATTCGTCAGCCAGGCGCGGATTCAAGGTCCGACACCGCAATACTTCGCCACCTTCATGCAGGCCTACAGCGCCGCGCCAACCGGCTCTTTGATCCAGATGCGCGACTATACCTTTGTCGGCAACGCGCTCCTGACCAACCCGGTGAAGCTGAAGGTAGCCGGCGGATACGACAAGAGCTACACGACCAGCGACGGATACTCGACCATCAAGGGAATCCTGACCATACGCCGCGGCTCGTTGACCGTGAACCGGCTGGTTATCCGGTAATAATCGCACCAGGCGAATCCCCGGGGTCAGGATTTGGCCGGTTCAACTCCAGCACGTCACTTTTTTTCATCCAACGCAGCGTAAGCGGCGGCGCGGTCTTACCGCGCCGCCGTCTCATTTTTGTGATTGGCAATCATCTTCAGCCAACCCCCATAAACTCTCCCTCGCCCTCCGGGAGAGGGTCGGGGTGAGGGAGCCGGCGCTGCTATCATCCCAGGCTGCATAAGGCTTTTTCCGGGTTTACGGTTATCAGCTGACCCGAGTGAACTGAGGGTTTGCGGCTCGGGGCCACCATGCTAAGTACGCTACCTGCGCTTAATCAGTATGGTGCCCCGAAACGGTTTACTGCTCGCGAAACATGGAAGATTGTGGCGGGGTCGTTACTTGGTGCATCCCCTGCAGAGGGGGTAGCGGAAAATGATAGGGCTGTCTCGCCCGTTCTGTGTAGCGAGTGGAACTTTCACCCGAAGAGTCAGTGGCAAGTCGTTATTTATAGGACCTGCCTAAACTGCTCTCCCCTTCAGAGGGACATTCACGCTGCTTTTTGCTGCCCCTTGCCGTTTATACCGAGCAGGAAACGGGCAGGGCCGGGGATGCCTGTTGGTATAAAAGCCACCCTGTCGCCCGGTTTGACAACTTTACCTAGATCGTGAACCACATGGTTGATGAAAACCGCCTCGACCTTGTCCATCGGGAGGGAAAGCTGTTGGGCAAGATCAAGCGCCGTGCGCCCCTCTGGCGGGACGGCAACTTCAATTGTCGATGCCAGCCCCCGATCCTTTCTAAAACTGTGCAATGCTCCGAACATACGTACCGTTGTGTTAGTCTGCGTAGACATGGGATCTCCTTTAACAACGTTGGATTTTCCAGCTGTTTCCGATGTGCCCCCCGCCGATTGTGCCAAACGTTCGAATATCCGGAGCAGGAAAGGAGTTGCGCTCAAGCTGATCAAACGTTTGTTTGAATTATCGTATACCAATTTCAATTTAAATCAATAACAATCTGAAGGAGGCCTGTCAGCTGGCCCGTTGAGCTGGATTCAGAGTGACCGAGCTTCCGGTTGCTGCGGCCGGTGAACTCGAAGGGAGGTGGTCAGCCAGCTCTGCCCGATCTGCGCAGTTCCTCTTTGCTGCGATTGGTGAAGAGTATGAGCTGAAGGATTGCAGAAAACGGCGTCGGGGAACTGCATGTGGCGGGGTTGGCGTTATCGGTGCCGTGGCTGTCGGCGCATGTTGGTCACTTCGAGGAATAACATCTGGATTAGCTGCCGTTGGGACGTCGTCGGAACTATGGCCACCGTGATAATAGGCGTTATTTCAACACCCCATTTTTGAAGATGTCCATGATGTTCCCAGTCAGTTCTTGATCCCGTTCAGGTGAGTGACCTATCAGTTCGCTCGTCGCCGGTTCCAGAAGGAAGTAGAAGTTGATCATGCCGGCTAAAGCGATGGCTGTGTCGGTAGGATTGAGGCCGTCTCGGAATTGGTGGTGCGACAACCCGTCGGCAAAGAACCTCTGAAGGGTCGTCACCACCCCTTGGATCGCCGGCTTGACTATGGTGGCAAAACAGGGGGTCGGGTTGGTGAGTTCGCTGGTATAGAACCTGAGCAGATACGGGTTTTGCCGGTAACGTGCGACCGTCTCCCGGACGTAAAGCTCGAATTTCTCCATAGGCTCAAGATCGAGCTGAGCGATCTCCGACACACGCAGCAAGGCGGCGAACTGCTCCTTGAGGACCGCTCCATAGAGCCCCTCCTTGCCGCCGAAATAGTACGAGATCATGGAGACATTTATGCCTGCGACGCTGGCGATCTCGCGCACGTTGACGCCATTGAACCCCTTCTCGGCGAAGAGGGGCGTAGCGACTTTTATCAGGTTCAGGCGGCTGTCGTTGTCGGACATTGTAGGTACCAGCAGGCCTTAAGAGGCAGGGTTCCCCTGGCCGGGACCTTGCTGCGGCAGTCAGGGGGAGCCAGGAGGCATGTGTCAATTCGGGTTGATCAATTGATATTGCAACAGGATCTGTCCAAAATCAACCCCAATCATCCAACCGCCCGACCCTCTCAATCCCCTTTCAACGATTCATGCGGCACTCCGTCTTCTCCCATTCAGACTTTCGCTACAGAACCTGTAGGAAAAGACCGAAGAGAAGGATTGGATGAAAGCGCTAGCCCCCTTAGACAGGAGAACCAAGTATGTCGAAATTGATGATCCTTTGGTTAGCATTCACAGTTATGTCGCCATCATTTATATATGCTGCAAGTGGAAGCTTTTCCGTATCGAAGGATACCTTCTACTTCCCAGATGGCACTTCGGCGAAAACGGCCCCCAAAGACGGTAAAAGCGTTCTGAATGGCATTGGTGCGCCGAGCCTAATCGGAAATGTCGGTGATTTCTACATTGATACGCAAAACAACAGGCTATATGGACCGTACAACGGCTCTTGGGGAACTGGCGTATCGCTCGTGGGGCCACAGGGCTCTAAAGGTGATCCTGGGGCAGCAGGCAAGGTTACTTTAGCAATGGTGTGTGATGCCATTGCCTTCGAAGGAGCACAACTCCCTTCCTTTTGTCCTGGTTACAAACCGACCTACTCAAAGGCGGACCTGAAAGGAACATGGAAAGTACACTCCTACCAATCCATAAATGACGATAATGGTAATTTCCACGATATGTTCTGGAGCCGTCAAACAGTTACCATAGACTTGAATGGTGTTGCTACAATGACTGATTCCGTTAATAGCGGCAATGAACCTGGCTCTACTCAAACAATATCGTTCAATATAACTGCGGATGGCCTCGTAGTCGCACCGGCAAACCCTGGCAACCAATTTGCCGGAAACATGTCAATGGACAAAAATCTGATCGTTTACACCCTAAGCCCTGGTTCAACGGGGAATATGAAAGGAATCGGCATGTTCGTAAAAGTTGCTCCTTGACTGATTTGCCCCGTAGCGGCTTCTGCGAAGACTCACCGAGTTCCCCCTCCCTAGCCCTCCCCCTCCGGGGGAGGGGACAATATGGCCGCTCAGACATACCAAGTCGGATCAGTAAAGCTGGGCCTCCCCTCGTTCAGCTACCGGACGGCGCAGACAGTATGGAGTTCAGAAGTTGCTGGAACTTTGCCAATTTGTAAGGCTTGGCTATGGCGCCCTGGAAACCATAGGTGCTGTAGTCGGACATTACCGGATCATTTGAATAGCCGCTCGACACAATAAGACAAGCTTTCGGATCGATGGCAAGAATTAGCTGCGCGGCTTCCTTTCCTCCCATGCCTCCCGGTATGGTCAGATCCATGATAACTGCCGAAAAGGGGGACCCCGAATCCCTCGCTGCTTTATACCGCGCTATCGCCTCTGCACCATTCTCACACGTTGCCGACTGGTATCCCAGATGACCCAACAAGTTTGCCGTGATATCCAGGATAAGCTTCTCATCATCCATCACAAGAATTGAACCGCCCGGACACAGACTGTTAGATGGCGCGACAGATGATTCGGTTTGGCAGCATACCTTACCAGTTGATGGTAGATAGATTGTGAAGGTCGTCCCTTTGCCTGCCTCTGAACTTACTCCGATATGCCCCGCGTGTCTTCTCAGAATCGAGAAGACTGAGGCGAGTCCCAGCCCGGCGCCAGCCTGTTTGGTCGTAAAATACGGGTTAAAGATTTTCTTGAGGTTATCCACTGATATTCCGCATCCACGATCAGCAAATGACAGCCTGACATAAGAGCCGCCCGGTAGGTTCATGTTGTTCCCACCGGTCAACGTCTCGTTTTGTGCTGTGACTGTCATCGTCCCGCCTCCCGGCATCGCCTGCGTGGCGTTAACGATGATGTTGTGAAACACCTGAGTCATCTGCCCTTCGTCAGCCTCGATTGCGTGGATTGAATCAGGAACATCGATGACTGCTTTGACGTTTGATCCACTAAGGACAAGAGACGAGGTTTCATGCACAAGATGCTGGAGCAAAACCAGCTTCTTTACCGGCTCACCGCCGCGAGCAAAGGTAAGGAGTTGATGGGCCAGTTCTG
The DNA here is from genome assembly GCA_003499925.1 of Geobacter sp. GTDB lineage: Bacteria > Desulfobacterota > Desulfuromonadia > Geobacterales > Geobacteraceae > Geomonas. The sequence continues at coordinate 2,682 of DNRQ01000161.1, read as the reverse complement.
CGGCCCGCATCGATGCCTTTTCGGCTTCAGCCAGTGGTTTGTGCGACTTGTGGGTGGCATCGACGAACGTCTGGGCAAAGGAAATGTTTCCCATGATACAGGTCAGTATGTTGTTGAAATCGTGCGCGATCCCTCCGGCAAGAACACCTAGGCATTCCAGCTGTTCAATCTTCAACAGTTCTTTTTCCCGTTCTTTACGCTCTGTAATTTCCCTTGTTATACCGTGAAACCCTGTAATAGTGCCTTCTGAGTCACGCTCGGCTGTGGCGTTGATCTCTGCCCATAACCATCTGCCATCCTTGCAGCGGTGCCTTGCTTCAAAGATTGTGGTGCCGTGCAGCATCCCTTGCTGTTCAGCTTCCAGCCTATGCAGGACTGCTTTTTCAACAGATGCGATCCCTTCTGAGTCAAACATCTCGAAAACGTGACGGCCGATTACTTCGTCGGCTCTGTAGCCGCGTAATCGCTCGTCCGCCGGGCTTATATAGGTAAAGCGATAATCTCTGTCCAGCTTCCAGACCACATCAGATGCGTCCTCTGTCAGTAGCCTGTAATAGGCCTCGCTCTCCCGCAGCGCAACAACGGTCTGTTTGTGCTCTGAAATCTCTTTCGCCAGCACTCCATTTGCCTGCTGCAATTTATCGTTGGCCTCGGAAAGTTGGTTTGTCCGTTCGGCGACCAACTCTTCCAGAAACCGATTGCGCTCCACCAGTTCCTTCAGAGGGTATATTTCGCCCTCACGAACCAGATGGTAGGGAATGGAGATACTGCTGTGGGAGATTTTCCAGCCGGCGGGCTCCCTGTTGAAAATGAGTACCAGGCGGGCTGTCTCTCGTGACAGGATTTCATCCTCGATCGGCAGGTGGATAGTGAAGAAGCTGGTTGCGACTGCGATGGTATCAGCCAATAACTGGATCGCCAAATCCTTCAGTTCGATGTGGATCGGATCTTTGACCTGTGCGAAGTCCTGGCGGGTGATTGCGACCCACTCTTCCTTGTTTTTGACCAGGAAATCTCCGCCTCCGGTAAAACCTGAAAAGTCTTCGCTGAAATAAGAGGTGAGCCGATCATCGCGGGATGCATACATCTGCAAGTAATTGTCAAGCAGTTGCCGGATTTCCTGGTAGTCGTCAGCATTCATTTGGAGGAACCTTTTCTATGCGGGTAACGGTCAGCGACACATCCGTAATCTTCAATCCTGGGGCGAACTGCTTCAATGCTTCAATGCTTCATTCATCATGGTTTGGTAGTTGCGTTCGAAGTAGCAGCATATCACGCCAAATCAGTGTTAAACAACTGGAATGTATTATCTTCAAGCGGTTAATTTTACGCAGGCTGGGTCTGTACTGTTTCTGGTGCTCGGCTTTTCGATACGGGATACGACTTATTTCAGCGACGGCTCCTGGACGCCCAATCCAGAACTCATCTGATCAAACCGGGGTTGCAGCATAAAAATAGCCGCTTGATCAGCTTTGCTGACTCAGGCGGCTATTTCTTCAGACACTTTTTCTAGCGCAGACTGCACGATAAACAGTTGGCGTCGCATCACTGCCGCTTGGGGGGGCGTCTCCAGAGGCGCTCTTCAGGGGGCTCTCCATATCCATTCCGAGGGCTGATCTCAACAATACATGGGCGTCCTAGTTTGGACGAGACGAAGCACAAAATCATCTCTATCGTGGTCGTCGCGGAAGATGGTTCCACGCGGTTACGCAATGAGTCCGTCGAGGGGAAAAGGTTGCCACAGATAATGGGTGGCATCTACCGGGAATGCTTGGGGGAGTAACTTATAATCAAAACCGATTAGCGCTGATCTTCAGTAACGTTGGGTGCGGCTGAAAGTCCCCCTTNNACTGAAGATTGACGCTAATCGGGTAATCAAATGGGCGTCCCCTTGGTGGAGATTCCGCGTACCTTGATGGCGTCAGCGCCCTGAATGAGGGTCTTTTCGCGGCTCGATATCCCGGCCTGCATGTCCCCTGTCAGCGCTTGGCCTGCGTTCTTGCGAACGCCTACCCATGACTCGGGGCCGATGCGGTTCGCTTACTCCTTCATCGTACGGGACTTGCGCCCGCTATCTCTCACCGGTTTTAACCGGCGCACCAATGACTGACCCCTTTGTCCTCGACAAAGCAAAATATCGCCATCCGGGACCTGTCGAAACTGGCCCCGGAGGCGATACCCGGGCTAGTAGTGACCCGTTTTTTTGTCATCGTGGCAGTAGGTGGTGCAGGTTGATTTCATCTGAACATTATCATACGTGGAAGTGGGACCCACGTGGCAGCCCGAGCATGTTGGATCCGGCTGAACAAATACAGGAACATACCCTCCGGCAAAGAGAGTGTTCAGCAACTCGGCGGTTTTACCGGCCACATCGGCGGCAACCTTGGCGCAGCGGTCCTTTTTCTGAGCCGAGTTGATTTTATTTTTGGTCGTAAAGCACCAGTTACTCGTGGATGCATGGCAGAGAGGGGAATTGGCCACGGTTGTTTTCACCCTCGTATAAACCGCATAGGCGTCGTGGTCTCTGCTCGGGAAAGGATAGTTGCAGTACCACTGGAACAGGTCACTGATGACGTTGGCAGCGTTGGCGCCGGCGCAGGCCTGGATGACCCATGCGGCACCATTGAGGGCGCCGCAGGTAGTGCCCCAGGAATAAACACCTCCGCCCCCGTACTTGAACAT